>JAFADQ010000393.1 GCA_023424725.1 Bacteroidota bacterium | reverse complement strand
GTAGAAAGCAGTAAGCGAACTGATTAGGGCCGACAAAACGCCCATTGGGTGAGCGGTAGAAGGGAAGCCGTCGAATATTTTGCGCATATCTTCGTGCACGAGCGTGTGCATCCGGATATCGTTGTTGAATTTTTCGTACTGCTCTTTTGTGGGCAGCTCGCCGTAAATCAGCAAATAAGCAACTTCTATAAAGTTAGATTTTTCGGCCAATTGCTCTATCGGATAGCCTCTGTAGCTCAGAATACCCTTTTCGCCATCCAGAAAAGTGATGGCGCTTTTAGTAGCTCCAGTATTTTTATAACCCGAGTCAAGCGTTACAAAACCCGTCTGATCTCTGAGGCTGTTTATATCGATAGCTTTTTCGTCTTCGGTACCTGCCACAATGGGCAGCTGAATTGATTTTCCTTCTAAGTTTAGTTCTGCAAAATTCGACATTGCTATTCGGTTATCAGTTTTAATGTGGAGCCTTTGTGCAAGGCAGGCGAAATTATGGAATTATTGGATTATAATGAAAAACGTTTCAGTTTTTGATGATGGTTTTTTGCCATCAAAAGTCTATAAACGGGCAGTGCAAATATACAATTTTATCCGGCTTGCCTAATTTTCAGCAAGTTGCGATTTGTGTTATGGAATTATTTCCCGATACAAAATTTTGAAAAAATATTTGTGAGCAGATCGTTTGTGGTAATTTCTCCGGTTATCTGGCCCAGGTAATACAAAGATCTGCGGATATCTGCCGCTACAAAATCGCCGGTTATGTTACTATTAAGTCCGGCTAAAACCTGTTGCAGTGCCTGCTTTGTCTGGTCAAGCGCTTCGTAATGCCGCATATTGGTAACGATAACGCCGGTTCCGGTATTTTTATTCTGCAACACCAAAGTAACCAGTTGTTGCTTTAATTGTTCTATACCAATACCTGCAGAGGCCGAAATTGCCGCCATGGCAGGGTAATTTTTATTCCAGGCGGCCAGGGTTTCTGCATCGGCTTTGTCTATTTTATTAGCAACCGGCAAAATGGGTACGTTATATTGCTGCAGCTTTTGCAGTTCTGTTGCTACTTCGGCAGGGCTGGTTTGCGCGCTATCGAAAAGATAAATAATAATAGCAGATTTGCCAGCCTGCTGCAACGCGCGCTCTACGCCAATTTTTTCTATAGCGTCGTCGGTTTCCCTAATTCCGGCGGTATCGGCAAACCTGAATAATAATCCGTCTATCACCACGGTATCTTCTATCATATCGCGGGTTGTGCCGGCAATATCAGATACTATGGCCCGCTCTTCGTTTAGCAGCGCATTAAGCAAAGTAGATTTTCCGGCATTCGGCTTTCCTATAATAGCTGCCGCCACGCCTGATTTTATGGCATTGCCTGCCGCAAAAGATTCGAGCAATGGTTTTATAGCCGCCAGCAGTTGTTCTACCAAACGGGCAAGCGCCTCCCGATCGGCAAACTCTACGTCTTCTTCCCCAAAATCAAGCTCCAGTTCTATCAGCGATGCGAAATGAATAAGCTCTTCGCGCAGCTTTTTTATAAGACCCGAAAACCCGCCCCGCATATTTTTCATGGCCACTTCATGCGACAGGGCAGAGTCCGACGCGATAAGATCGGCTACGGCTTCGGCCTGGGCCAGATCGAAGCGGCCGTTCAGGAAAGCGCGCAACGTAAACTCGCCTGCTTCGGCAAGCCGCGCCCCTTTTGCCAGAAAAAGCTTTATAATTTGCTGAACTATAAAATCGGAGCCGTGGCAGCTAATCTCTATTACATCTTCTTTGGTATAAGAGGCCGGGGCTTTGTAAAGCGAAACTACCACTTCGTCAAGAATTTGCCCTTCGTGGCGGATGGTGCCGAAATGCAGAGTATGCGAGGGTTGCTGCTCCAGGTTTTTGCCTGCGAAGGCCTCGTTTGTGAGCCTCACAGCCTCGGTGCCCGAAAGCCTGATAACGGCAATAGCCCCGGCGCCGGGAGGCGTAGCCAGGGCTATTATGGTGTCTTTATGTTTTGCGGTTGGTGTAGAGATCAAGTGGCCGGAGTATAGAAATCCCGAAAGGAATTTTAATTCTGGAAAGAGGAAAAGCTGCGGGGCCCAATTTTAAGGGCATCAGCAACCAATTTTACTTATTTTTTTGATGAATACGATTTCTCGAACTCGGCGTAACTTTGCTTTTTGTGGTTGTTATCGCCATAAAAATGCAAAATCTTATCTAACTGCTCTACGGTTAAGTAGCCGGGCTGCGCCGATAGCATGTTAAATTTCTCGTCGAGGTAAACGGTGGTTGGGTAACCTAACCTGCCGTTCAGTAATTCTATGGCGAGTTGGTGGGTTTTGTTGCCGGGCGCTAAGGTGTAGGTTTTGCCGTTAAGGGTTATGGGTTCTTTTCCTTCGGCGTTAAACTTAACGGCATAAAAATTCTGGTTTACATACTTCGCGATTTCGGGGTTAGAGAAAGTATCGCTGTCCATTTTTTTGCACCAGCCGCACCAATCGGTGTACACATCAATAAATATCTTCCTGGGCTTTTTCTTCGATCTTTTTTCTGCTTCTTCAAACGATATCCACTCTATGCCTTCCGTTTTTTGCTTTTTATTTTTATCTCCATCTTTTTCGGCAAAGGTAAAGCCGGCCAGCGCGGGTAAAATTGCTATGGTAAGCAACAAAGCGTATTTTCTAATATTCATCATCGCGGTAAATCTTTATTTGGAAGGTAAACAAATACCTTAAAGCAAATATACAGCCATTTACCGGAAAATGCATTTGCCCTTTCTTAGCCAGAAGCCTTTGCCGGAGCAGCGCCGGTTTTATGGCGCTTACTGTATAAAATTCCGTGCGATGGAGAGAACAGTAAAGCCAGCAAAAACTGCAATCCGGTAATGGTAGCGATGGCGCCGGCAATAGATCCATTTACAAAAGCGGCCAAAAAATAGCCGGCCACAGAGGCTGCGATGCCCAAAAACACGGCCAGCAGAAGCATAATTTTAAACTTATCGGTAAGTAAAAACGCCGTAGCAGGCGGAGCCACCAGGAGCGCCACCACCAAAATAGCGCCTACCGACTCGAAGGCCGCCACGGTAGATAACGAAACAGCGCCCATTAATATATAATGCCATAAACCGGTTGCCACGCCGATAGATGCCGCATATCCGGGGTCGAAAGAGGTTAGAAAAAGCGGACGGAAAAATGCCGCAATAAGCGCCGCTACCAGTAATAACACAGAGCTCAGAATCCAGACGGCCCGTGGCCCCATGTTACGTCCGGCATCAGTAATCCAGACATCGATAGGAGTGTAGGCAATTTCGCCGTACAGCACGCAATCCTGGTCCAGGTCTATTTTGCCGGCATACACCGATATCAGAATAATGCCAAGCGCGAAAAGCCAGGTAAATGTTACGCCAATTGCGGCATCGGCCTGCAACCGGGCTTTCCGGTGAAAAAACTCTATCAGGAAAGTGCTGAATACACCCAGCAATCCGGCTCCAGCCAGCATTGGCAAGGCATCGCGCGACCCGGTTAAAATAAACGCCGCTACAATGCCGGGCAGCACCGCGTGCGAAATCGCGTCGCCGATCATCGCCATTCTGCGCAATATCAGAAAACAGCCCAGCAGCGCGCAGGTGGTGGCAGCAAGAGATCCGGCAAGAATGATCCAGAAGGCGTTCATGGTTTAGATGTGCAGATAATAGGTGTGCAAATGTGCGGCTGCAGATAGGGCAGATTACATTCGTTTTTTTTGTTGGCAGCCATTAACCTGTGAAGGGCAATAAATTGGGCTCTGCAGCTTTCGGTTTTCAAATCGGTGCGCATAAATCGGGCGGTTGGTGAGGTTGCTTTTCTACACTACTTATAGGGAATCTGTTCATTATGCGGGTCTACCTCGGGGTAGTTAAGCAGAGCTTGCAGCTTTTGTTCCAGTTCGGGGGTAATAATGTGCTCCATGGTTTCGGCGCCCGCGTGCACGTGGTCCGATGGCAGGCGCAGGTAATTAGTTAGGTAAAGTTCCCAGAGCCGGTGCAGGCGCACTACCCGTTTGCCCTGTTCTTTTCCTTCGCGGGTAAGAATATAGTTGTTGTTTTTCCGCTCTAAATAACCATGGCGCAACAGCCTTTTCAGCCCGGTTTTGATTTGCCGGGTAGGAAGTCCGCGCTGCGCCTGAATTTGAGCAAACGTTCGGGTGGCCAGGTAATCTTCTTTTGCTTCTCCTAAATGATACAGGGCCTTCAGTAAATTTTCTTCTAGAATTCGGTTGCGGTTGTTTTTCTGGCGCAGGTACCTGGCTATAAGACCGCGGCCGGGGGCCAGCAAAAAAGAGAAAAAGGCGATAAAAGAAAGTACCATCACGATCCAGGGGCCGGTGGGCATGGCCGGAGCCGTGTAAGAAATAAACGCACCTGCAAGACCCGAAAATGCACCGAACAGAGCAGAAAGCAGCAGCATAATAGTGAGGCGGTCTGTCCAGTAACGGGCGGCGGCGGCGGGGGTAATCAGCATGGCGGCCATAAGCACCACACCTACCGCTTGTATACCCACCACCACTGCCATTACGGTTAAAGAAGTGAGCACCAACCGCAGCCATTTTACGGGCAAGCCAATGGTAGAGGCAAAGGCTTCATCAAAAGAGAGAAGCTTAAACTCTTTATAAAAAACGATTACGGCCAGAAGCAGCATAACCGCTACCACGCCAAAAGCAACCAGATCGGCGCCCACCAGCGATGCGGCTTTGCCAAACAAAAACCTGTCGAGCCCGCTTTGGCTGGCATTGCCCGAGTGCTGAATAGAGGTTAAAAGCAGAATGCCAAAGCCAAAAAAAACAGACAAAACCAGCCCGATAGAGGTGTCTTCTTTTATTCTTGTTTTGCTTGATATGTAATCTATTATTACCAATGATAACCAGCCGGTTATAAAAGCGCCTAAAAGCAGCCAAACAGGGTTTTTAGAATCTGATAAAATAAAGGCCAGGCAAACCCCCGGAAGCACCGCGTGCGCCACTGCATCGCCGGCTAAAGCTCTTTTCCGGAGGAAGGTAAATACGCCTACCACAGCAGAGCTTGCCGCCAGCAGCACCGATCCAAGGGCTACGTAGCGAACATTGATATCGGTAAATGAAAAAAACGACCAGAAAGCATCCATACTTATCCGGGGTTTGTTTCTCGTGTTGGGAATTCCTGGTTGCGCAGCAGGTCGCCTACTCTGGAGAGCAGATCCAGCTTTCCGCCGTAGGTTTCCTGCAGCAACTCCTGGGTTAATACCTGTTTGGTGGGGCCGCTTGCCACCAAGCGCATGTTCAGCAACACAATCCAGTCGAAATAGGAGGGAGCCGATTGCAGGTCGTGGTGTACTACGGCCACGGTTTTGCCATTCTGTTTCATGCCGCGGAGCAGCTCAATAATGGCCGCTTCGGTAGCCATGTCTACGCCGGCAAAAGGCTCGTCCATCAGGTACAGATTGGCATTTTGGGCCAGCGCCCGTGCCAGGAAAACCCGCTGCTGCTGCCCGCCCGATAGCTGAGAGATTTGCCGGTTGCGGTAGGCCTGCATATTTACCTTTTCCAGCGCTTCTTCGGCGGCATCTTTGTCGGCTTTTCGTAATCTGCCAAACAAGCCTCTTTTGCCATAACGGCCCATTAAAACCACATCAAGTACTGATGCAGGGAAGTCCCAGTCAACCGACTCGCGTTGTGGTACATAACTTACCCTGCTTCTAATTTCACTTAAAGGTTTGCTAAAAATATTGGCATAGCCGGAACTTGCCGGCAGCAGTCCCATAATGGCTTTTATAAGCGTAGATTTCCCGGCGCCATTCGGCCCGATAATTCCTATCAGCGACCCTTTTGGCAAGGTTAAGTCTATGTCCCATAAAACCGGTTTGCGGTCGTAACTCACCGTCAGGTCGTGCACTTCTACTGCCGGGTCTGTTATTAGCTGGTTCATGTTTTTAGCGTAATGCCCTGGTTATTGTGTTTACATTATGGCGCACCATGCCGGCGTAAGTGCCCTCCGGGGTGCCTTCCTGGCCAAGCGCATCAGAGAAAAGTTCTCCGCCAATGCTTACCTCATGCCCTCTGTCGCGAGCCCCGGTAACCACTGCTTCTATTGCTTTTTTCGGCACCGACGATTCTACAAAAACCGCTTTTATCTTTCTTTCTGTAATAAAACCAACCAGATCGGACACATCGCGCAAACCAAACTCCGATACCGTAGAGATTCCCTGCAGCCCTCTTACTTCAATTTTGTAAGCATCGCCAAAATAGCCAAAAGCGTCGTGGGCGGTAATTAAAACCCGCTGGCTTTCCGGAATGGTGGCTATTTGCTCTGTGGCCCAGTTATGTAGCCCGTTAAGCTCTGTTGCATAGTTTTTTGCCCTTTCCAGGTAGTAGTTGGTGTTTTCGGGGTCTAAGTCTGTGAGGTGGGTTGTAATTGCGGCGGTGGCTTTTTGCCAAAGGGCTACGTTAAACCAAATGTGCGGGTCGTAGCTGCCGGGGTAATCGGCTGAATTACGAAGAAGAGCCTTATCGAGGTGCCTGGTTATGGTAACTACTTTTCGGGTACGGCTCAGTTTTTCCAGCACTTCGCCCATTTTGCCCTCCAGGTGCAGCCCGTTATAAATTACCAGATCGGCTGTGGTAAGTTTCTCCAGATCGCCCTGGGTGGCTTTGTACAGGTGCGGATCTACGCCCGGGCCCATTATGCTGATCACTTCTGCTTTTTCTCCGGCAATATTTCGCACGGCATCTGCTATAATACCGGTTGTGGTAACTATACGCAGTTTTTCGCCCGCTTTCCGGGTAATGGTTTTCTGAGAATTATCGGTAGAGCACGAGGTAATAGCCAGAAAAAGCGCCAAACAGAGGAGCCGGAAGCAGTTATGGCGCAGGCCAGTTTTTTGCAATATCATAGATTATACAGAGATCAGAATGTTCTCAGAAACTTCTTTAGAAATTAATACCTGTGTGTTATTATCCAGCGTGACTTCCAAAGAGTTATCGAATGGTATTTTGTCTTTTACTTTAATCTTTGCGCCCAGGTAAATTCCTACCTTATCGAGGTATTGCAAGAAAAGTGGCTGCGAGGTTTTTAAGCCGCTTACAACCCCGGAGGCGTTAATAGAAAGTGAAGAAAGCAACAGTTGTTCCTGCTTCCGCATAGTACCGTCTTCTGCCGGAATCGGGTCGCCGTGCGGGTCTAGTTGCGGAAAGCCCAGGTATTGGTCGAGGCGGCGGATGAGCAGGTCGGAATTAACATGCTCCAGTTCTTCGGCTACAATATGCACTTCGTCCCAATTAAATTTAAGCTTTTGCACCAAAAAAACTTCCCATAGCCTGTGCCTGCGAATAAGCTGAATCGCTGTTTTCCTGCCTTCTTCTGTAAGCGTTACCCCTTTGTACTTAACATAATTTATTATATTTTTGACAGCCAGTTTTCTGAGCATGTCTGTAATAGACGCGGGGGAGGTATTAAGTGCTTCGGCCAGCGAATTTGTGCTCACCGTTACCGACCCATCGTTGCTAAGCTTGTAAATAGCCTTCAGGTAGTTCTCTTCCGCTATGGTATAGGTTGCCATGCCCTTGTTTTTGATGCCCGCAGCCTTTACCACCGTATCAGCGCCGATCCCCAGGTAAAACCACTGCCAAAGGCCGCCAGGCAAACCAGGTCGCCTTTTTTAATTCGGCCTTCCTGCATTGCCTCGCTTAATGCAATAGGCACCGAGGCGGCTGTAGTGTTACCGTAGCGTTCTATATTGCTGTATACTTTTTCGGCTGCGAGGCCCATTTTTTGCTGCACGAACTGGGTAATGCGCAGGTTGGCCTGGTGAGGTATAAGCATGTCCAGATCTGTAGTTGCCAGGTTGTTAGCGGCAAGCGCTTCCATTATTACTTCAGGAAATCTTACTACCGCATTCTTAAATACCAGGCTGCCGTTCATGTATGGGTAAATGGTGCCTTCGTCTATCATTTCTTTAGTAAGGCGAGGCTTTACGTTGCTACCGGGGTCTTTTGCGGCCAGCTCTTCGGCAAACTCACCATCGGCATGCAAATGGGTGCTTAAAATGCCCGAATCATCGTCTTCTGAAGGAGAAAGCACCGCGGCTCCGGCGCCATCGCCAAAAATTACCGACACGGCACGGCCATTATCGCTAAAATCGAGCCCGGAAGAGTGGATTTCGGAGCCTATTACCAGCACATGGTTGTACATGCCGGTTTTAATAAACTGGTCGGCTACAGATAAGGCGTAAATAAAGCCGGTGCACTGGTTGCGTACATCCAGTGCCGGAATGTTTTTTACGCCTAATTGCCGCTGTACAAGCACGCCTGAGCCCGGAAATACATAATCGGGGCTAAGAGTCGCGAAAATGATCATATCGATCTGGCTGGCCTCTAATCCGGCATTTTTAAGCGCCATTTGGGCTGCTTTGGTGCCCATGTTAGAGGTGGTATCTTCGCCTTCTACAAAATATCTGCGCTCTTTAATACCTGTCCGCTCCTGTATCCAGGCATCGGAGGTATCCATAATTTTCTCTAATTCTGAATTGGGCACTACCTGCGAGGGTACATAATGGCCGGTTCCTGAAATTCTGGATCTTCTCATAAAAGGTTAATTTCGGTACAAATATAAGAGTTAAAAATTTATTTAAGCAAGCCTAAAAATAAGTTTAAGTAAACTTATTTTTAGGCTTACTGCATGTAATTATCTGATTACCAACTATTTGCAAAAGCTTTTCTTCTTCAGTATGCCAAAAAATGGCCTTTGCAGGTCCGTTTGTATAGAATAAAGCAGATGTTATTTGGGCATGTAATACGGCGGCATCAGAGTTAGCAAAATCTATAGTTATGCCTGCCTGCCACCTCTCTACCAGTTCTTGCCACAAGCTATTTTGCTGCAACAACATTGGCAACCGGTTGGCCAGATATTCATACAATTTTGTCGGAATGCAATTTTCGGTACTCTTGTTTGGCTGGTACGGCAACAAGCCCAGGTCGGATTGCTGAATTTCTGAAACTATCTGATTATATGGCACCAACCGATTTCCACCGATAAGCGATATGAAAGGTTTGTTTTTAATAGCCTTTTTTAGTTTGTCTAAAACCTCGGGCTGAGCGGCATAACCAATAATAGTAAGCCGGTAGCCGGGATAAATAGCATGCAGATCTGTAGCTAATTTTATTGCCTCTAAGATGCCATACGAAAACGAAATTGTTCCGCTGTATAATAATCTTATTTCTGTTTGGGTGGCAAACGATATAGGCAGCGTTTTTTCCTGTTGCGGAATTTGGTCTGCGATGTACTTGTTTTCTACCGTCGCAGCTTTTGCCTGCGCGAAAGGAAGCTCATGGTAATATGCCTTTTCTGCCAGAAGAAAATGGTCTATAAACCTGGCCGATGATTTTTCTAACAGCCTCACTAACCCGGCTAAAGGTTTTCTGATTAGCCCAGGAAAAGCATCGGTATATATAATGTTGCGGTAGTAGTTTTCCTGTACATCATAAATAAGTTTTGTACCCCGCAAAAACTTTAGCAGCAAAGCTGCGGGCAGCAGTTCGTGTGTAGAAAGAATGAAAACAGTTGGCTTTAACCGCAGCGCCAGCGTTAGCACCTTTGCATTAGCAAATGCTCTTTTCGGGCTTAACCTGCTAAAGGTAAAAAGCGGGTGAAGAACCAGCCCTTCTATAGTTTCCTGCTTTGATGTAAAGCCGGCGATATGTACCTCGGTGCCTGGCAGCTTAGCAATAGATTTGCCTATTTTCCGGGCCATGCGGATGTCGTCGGCTGGTTTCAGAACAGAGGCTATCAGAATTATGTGGGGCTTCATTGGCCGAAAGATACTACTTTTGGGTATTGAACTAAATATTGAATTATGTCGGCAGAACAATTGATACAACAAGCCTGGGATGATCGCGGCTTGCTTCAACAGCACGATACCCACGTGGCGATACGCGAGACTATCGCGCAATTAAATAACGGAGAAATACGTGTAGCACAACCAAACGGCGACCAATGGCAGGTAAACGAATGGGTGAAGAAAGCGGTTTTGCTTTATTTCTTGATTCAGCCCATGCAAACTTCCGCCGCCGGGCCTCTTGAGTTTTACGATAAAATTGATCTGAAGCGGGATTATGAACAATTAGGTGTACGCGTGGTGCCTCATGCTATTGCCCGTTACGGTTCTTTTGTAGCCAAAGGCGTAATTATGATGCCGTCTTTTGTTAACATTGGCGCTTATGTAGATCAGGGCACGATGGTAGATACCTGGGCTACAGTAGGCAGTTGCGCCCAAATTGGCCGGCACGTACACTTAAGCGGCGGTGTAGGTATTGGCGGTGTACTGGAGCCGCTGCAAGCCTCGCCGGTTATTGTAGAAGACGGCGCGTTTATTGGCTCGCGCTGTATTTTAGTAGAAGGCTGCCACATAGGGAAAGAAGCTGTATTGGGTGCAAATGTGGTTATCACAGGTTCGTCGCATGTGATAGATGTAACCGGGCCCGAACCAAAGATCTATAAAGGGTATGTACCTGCCAGATCTGTGGTGATACCGGGATCGTACCCGAAAAAGTTTCCGGCAGGAGAATACCAGGTACCTTGCGCGCTTATTATTGGCCAAAGGAAAGAAAGCACAGATTTAAAAACCAGCTTAAACGATGTGCTGAGAGAGCATTCGGTGTCGGTTTAAAGAACTAAAGAATTTTTCAGCAGAAAATAGAAAAGCGGCTACCTTTTTGGGCAGCCGCTTTTGCGTTAAAGAGTGGGTAGCAATTATGCCTCTACCAGTTCAGGCTTTTTTTTAGCGAAACGGGGCGCCACAATCAGTTCTTTGGTACCATGCCCATACGTGTAAAAGCCATTTCCGGACTTAACGCCTTTGTGGCCGGCCTGCACCATATTAACCAACAAAGGGCAAGGCGCATATTTGGGATTGCCGAAACCGTCGTGCAATACCCTAAGGATAGAAAGGCAAACATCAAGACCAATAAAATCTGCTAATTGCAGCGGGCCCATCGGGTGGGCCATGCCCAGTTTCATTACCGTGTCTATTTCTTCTACACCGCCTACGCCTTCGTATAAAGTATAAATAGCCTCGTTTATCATTGGCATCAGAATACGGTTGGCAACAAAGCCCGGGTAATCGTTTACCTCGGTGGGTATTTTGCCCAGGTTGCGCGATAATTCCAGAATGGTAGTGGTAACGTCGTCAGAAGTGGCGTATCCTCTTATTACCTCTACCAGTTTCATTACCGGCACGGGATTCATAAAATGCATGCCGATAACTTTATCGGCGCGGTTTGTGGCCGCCGCTATTTTAGTGATAGAGATGGAAGAAGTATTAGATGCCAGAATGGTTTCGGGCTTGCAGAATTTATCCAGATCGGTAAAAAGCTTTAGTTTGATCTGCTCGTTTTCGGTAGCGGCTTCTACCACCAGGTCGGCATCTGCCACGCCAGATTCCAGGTTGGTAAAGGTGTTTATGTTTGCCAGCGTTTCGGATTTCACTTCTTCCGAAATGCTGCCTTTGGTTACCATGCGGTCTAGATTTTTGGCAATGGTAGCTTTTGCTTTTTCCAGGGCCTGCTCCGAAATATCTATCAGCGACACGGCAAATCCGTTTTGGGCAAAAACATGGGCTATTCCGTTTCCCATGGTTCCGCTGCCAATAACTGCTATATTTTTCATGAATGTTTCAAAAAATGTAATACAAATAATTAGTCGGTTTTTATAGTCAACAAATCTAATGGTTTTAAAGTTGTTGTAAAATTTGCGACTTAAATTATCCGGGTATTTAGTATTGTTAGTGCCACAAAATGAGGAGCTTATAAATTAATTAGCGGTATTAAAATATAATAAAATTAAAATAATATATATCTTTTATTTTCTATAGCCGTACAAATCCCAAACTGAATAATATTCTGCTTTGCTTTATTCTAATAACGGAAAGCAATTATTCAGAAATCATGTTCCACTAAACAACAAATTATTACAATGGGAAATTTACTTTATATCGTTGCAGTTGTGCTGATCATTCTTTGGCTTATCGGCTTTATGGGTTTTGGAGACGCTGTTGGTAGCCTCATCCACATTTTGCTGGTTATTGCTGTTATCGCCATTATTCTTGGCTTAATACGAAGAGCGGCATAAACGGATTACACGCGTTAATTATATCAAAAAAGGCAGCCCCAGGGCTGCCTTTTCTGTTGTAGCGCATAGTTTTTTGGCCTCACCAGCCTCCCGAAAACCCAATTCTGATAATTGGGTTTGCATAAGGAGAATAGATAGATTCGTTTAAATTAAATAAAAGCATGGCATCTAATGATGAGTAATCGCCGATCATGAACCGGTAACCGCCGCCCACAAACAATGAGCTGATATTTAGCCGGCCATTTTCTATTTCGCCTGAAGAGTAATTAAACTTTGGCGTGTTCAGCAATTCGTATTCGGTATGGGCAAACACATTATCGAAAAGCACTGCTCTGCCAAAAACCTTACCGCCATACATATTATAGCTACCCAAACCTTTAAAGCTTTGGTACTGATAAATTACGCCCGGCCCGGCTATAAACCTCTCCGAAAACTTATAACCAACCATAGGGCTTATATTTATAAGGGTCCAATCGCCGAACTGAAGCCCAAAATTGCCGCCATAGGTTAATCGCTCCGTAAACGGAATTTTATCTTCTTTTTTTACTTTTTCTTCTTTCGTATATCCGCCGTTGTCTATTTCCCGGTTTGCCGGCTGCACGGTTTCTGTTTCGGTAATAATAATTCGCTGATTTTGCCGGTTATTATTGTTGCTGTTATTATTATCGGGCAAGGGCGTGGCCGGAAGTTGTTGCTTCGGAGGATCTGTTTGCGCTTGTGCCGGAAAGGCTGCAAGGCTTAAAAACAGCGCCATTGCAGACCAAAAGCCAATCTGATTTATACAAAAACGTGTCCGGAAAGAAGTTAGTAGTTTCATTTTACTACAGATGCCAATAATTGCTGACGCTGTTCTTTTACATTTTCATCAAAAAGGTACTCGTCGTAGGTCATGCGCTTATCTATAATACCGTTTGGTGTAAGCTCAATAATGCGGTTGGCCACCGTATCTACAAACTGCATATCGTGCGAGGCAAAAAGTACCGAGCCGGTAAAATCGCGCAACGAGTTGTTTAATGCTGTAATAGATTCAAGGTCGAGGTGGTGGGTTGGCTCGTCCATTACCAGCACGTTGCCCGATTCCAGCATTAGTTTAGATAAATAGCAGCGCACTTTTTCGCCTCCGGAGAGTACATGCGATTTCTTAAACGATTCTTCGCCCGAAAATAGCATACGGCCCAGAAATCCGCGAATAAAACTTTCGTCTTTTTCTTCTGAATATTGGCGGAGCCAGTCTATCAGGTTCAGGTCGGTCTGGAAAAGCTCGGCATTATCTTTCCGGAAATAGGAGGGAGTAATGGTTGTGCCCCATTCGTATGTGCCGGTATCTGGTTTTTCGAGGCCCATAATGCAATCGAAAAACGAAGTGATTACCCGGTCGTTGGCTCCCAGAATCGCAACTTTATCGCCTTTATCGAGCATAAACGATACATCGGCAAATAAAACTGTTCCTTCTGCAGATTTAGAAAGGTTTTTTACTTCCAGCAACTGGTTGCCGGCTTCGCGCTCGGGCTTAAAGTTAATATAAGGGTAGCGGCGCGACGATGGTTTAATATCGTCTACAGATAACTTGGCCAATAATTTCTGGCGCGATGTTGCCTGTTTAGATTTTGATGCGTTCGCACTGAAGCGGGCAATAAACTCCTGTAGTTCTTTGCGCTTTTCTTCGGTTTTCTTGTTTGCGTCGGAGCGTTGCTTCAGGGCAAGCTGGCTCGATTCGTACCAGAAAGAGTAGTTACCGGCGTAAAGCTGTATTTTGCCAAAGTCCAGATCGGCAACGTGCGTACAAACCGCATCCAGAAAGTGGCGGTCGTGCGATACAACAATTACCGTGTTCTTAAAATCGGCCAGGTAATGCTCTAACCAAATAATAGATTGGGCATCTAAACCGTTTGTGGGCTCATCAAGCAGCAAAATATCGGGGTTGCCAAAAAGCGCTTGTGCCAGTAGTACGCGTACTTTTAAGCTTTCGGGCAGCTCGTTTAGTTGCTTGTTGTGCAAATCTTCGGTAACGCCAAGGCCCGACAGCAATTCTGCGGCTTCGGCTTCCGAGTTCCAGCCGTTCATGTCGGCAAATTCGGCTTCCAGTTCCGATGCCCGTATTCCGTCGGCTTCAGAGAAATCTTCTTTCATATAGATCTCGTCTTTCTCTTTGCGAATGCTCCACAGCTTTTTGTGGCCCATTATTACTGTTTCCAGCGCTTCAAACTCGTCGTACTCGAAGTGGTTTTGGCGTAATACCGCCAGTCGTTCGCCTGGTGTAATAACCACCGAACCGGTTTGCGGGTCTATTTCGCCCGAAAGTATTTTAAGAAAAGTAGATTTTCCTGCTCCGTTTGCACCTATAAGGCCGTAGCAATTGCCCGGAACGAACTTCACGTTCACATCTTCAAACAAAACCCTCTTGCCATAGCGCAGGCTAACATTGCTTGTGCTTATCATTGATTACTAACTAATTATAAATAAACCGCAAAGATACGAAATATTGCGCGGGCTTTTGGGGCCGGGGCCATTGCGCGGCGCTTAAACTATTGTTTTAGGCTGCGGTGCACCGTTTTTTGGCCCTGGCAGGTTGCTATAAATTTAATAGCCCGTAAAAATTAGAGGTAACGCTTAACCTTAACGCCTAAAAGTCAGTATAGGGATTTTTGAATGTAAAGATTAAAAAACCTGAAATAAAAAAGCAATGAATATATCTAACGAAACCATGACTGAGATCCTGAACCGGATGCTCAGAACTTGTTACGACAGCCAGCACGGATACAAAGCCGCATCGGAACATGTATCGAGTTCTATTATTTCTAAACTACTCTCTGATTATTCTGAGCAGCGCGGCCGCTACGCCAACGAGCTGATAGACGAAATTATTAAGTATTGCGGCGCGCCGGTTGCTGCAGATGGCATTGTGCAAAATGTAAAGCGCGGCTGGCAAAACCTTACCGATGTGCTGTCTAAAAAAGACGCCAACGCTATTATACAAGAATGCCGGCAAGGCGATGAGGCCGCCATGGACCAGTATGAGCACGCGCTTGCCGAAAACCTGCCGCCTATGACAAAAGCAATGCTGATGAAGCATTACGAGGCCATGCGCCAATCTGTAAGCCGATTAAAAGTGCTGCAAAAAACTGTAGATTAATTTTAAAACCTGTAAAGGCCAAAAAAACATCTGCCCCAAGGCAAACACAAGGCAAAAAAAGAAGCCGGCATTATGTGCCGGCTTTTCTTATTTTACATAACCATCGGGCCTTTGTATTACCTGCATAACCAATTCGTGGTGGTCGCCGTCGGCATCTTCTGTTCTTATTACCACATAAGGGTTATCAGAAGTATAATCCGGTTGAACATCTATTACCTGAACGCCATTAAGGTGTTTTTCCAGTTCGGGCTTTAGCGCCACTATGGCTTTCGCGAATTCGATTTCGAGCTTACTGGGGTTGTAATGTGCTGTCTTCATAATTTGCTATACGAATAGTAGGGCATTTTGATATATAAACCGGCCGGCGCGTTGGCTTTCTTTTTATTAAGGTAAAAAACACACTTATATAATATGTGAACCAAACCCGGATAGCTGCAAGGGGCAAATAATGTGCTGCCGCAACCTAAAGGAAAATCTAAATCTTATGCACCCTTTTATAGCAAAATGGGGCAAATGTTAGAATTATACAACTATAGAGTGCGCGGGGTTTTGTATTTATTCTCGCAAATTTAAATATATGAAAAATTAATTTACCGAAATCAAAAAAAAATAAGAGCAAGCATTTCTATTATGTAATTGCTACTAAATATGGTGTAAATGCTTGATTTTGAGGGGTGCTTGCTGTTTTTTGCAGAGGCATGATTTATATATTCTGATATAAATTTATTAGCCAAATGCAACAAGCATTTTTTAAAATCGTAAAAGGTATCAAATGCAACGATTAAAAAATCGTTTTTATCACACTTTAAAAATTAAAATTATGAAAAAGATATTCTTAGCAATACTCATCTCTGCAGGTTCAACTTTCACCTTTGCACAGACCAAGACGTCAGAAACTTTTAACGTTACAGAGGCAAGCCGCCAGATGTATAACGATTTGCAGCTTAACGAGGCGCAGTACCTTAAAGTACGCCAGCTAAACCAGCTTAAGCACGACCGAATGCGCGATATGGAGCAGGTGTACCGCAACGATCCGCAGATGATGGATCAGAAAAGAGCAGCTCTGAATGCCGAGCTGGATGCAGAATACCGCTCTGTTTTACGTCCCGATCAGTTTGAAATGTATCTGAGCCAGGAAGGACGTAACCCAAACCAGATGACACAGGAAGGCACCG
Source organism: Bacteroidota bacterium (assembly GCA_023424725.1). Lineage (GTDB taxonomy): Bacteria > Bacteroidota > Bacteroidia > Cytophagales > Hymenobacteraceae > JAFADQ01. Next base: position 1,655 of record JAFADQ010000393.1, on the reverse strand, counting down.
AGATGAAAATTAAGACCGACGATGTGAAAATAAAATCGGAAGACGGCGAATCGAAGGTGAAAACGGACAACGTTAAGATCAAGAACGAAAAAGACAAGTACAAGTATCAGGACTCGCGCGATAATTCTAAAGTAAAGATTACCGACGATAAACTGAAAATGGAAGACAAGAATAGGAAGATCAAAGTGGAAGATGATAAGGTGAAGATTAAATCGAGAGACTAATTTTCTGGGGAGTACTATTCTTTACAGAAGGGCCGTTAGCAATAACGGTCCTTTTTTGGTTTTTTTTGCTGCTTTTGCCACATTTTTGGCCTTCGCAGCATTTACTTACCGGGGCTTTATAGCCTGCACTTCGCTTACTTTGTTTAGCGAGTTTACTCTTACCAACAGTTGTAAAGGTTGCTGATCGGCGGCTTGTTTGCCGCATTTATCAGATCCGGAAATGTCGTAAAAATAAAGTTTCTGGCCGCGCTCCATTAGTTCGCTTTTTTCGGCTTTGCCTAATAAAAATTTCAGGTCGTTTTCGCTGTAGCCCATTAGCTGGCCTTTGCCGGCACTAAATTGTTGCCAGATCTGGGCGCGTTTGCCCTGGCAGCCGTGCCGGTCGTCTTTCCAGGTTTGGCTATCGAAGCCCGAAATTTGGCGAGGTTCGCCGCAAGATATTGCCGCTACCACGATACTAAGCTGCAAGGCCCGTTTTATAGTGCGTAAGGAGGTAAAAATCATGGTCTGGTTTTATAGTAAGTGCAGGAAAATGAGGGAATTAATTTGGATTTCTCAAAAAGATTCCGTATATTTATAAAGCTGGGAACATTTTTAATAAATACTCCTGTTGCAAAATTACCATAATCTTTCTTTTACCTTAACTTTATAGCTTAAACCTAACCTGCATGATCCGTCCGTTCTTAATTTCTTTTTTCTTTATTGCAATAGCCATCGTAATGCCTGTTCAGGGCTTAGAATCCGGTATGAGTATTATTCTTCCGGAAGAAGACCCTCAGCTTGCCCAAACAGCTTATAATCAGAAAATTGAAATTATGTATGCCGAAATGGGAGTAGAGGCCCTGGGCTTATCGCTGCCGGTTTTCAGCAAAGCGGTTACCGGCTATTTAAATCTAAAAGCACAGGGGCAACTTTCTAACAAGCAGTTGCTTACGGTTATAGATTTCGAGAAATCGAGCAACCAGAAGCGGTTTTGGGTGTTAGACCTGGAAAATGAAAAGGTGTTGTTTAACAGCCTGGTAGCACACGGAAGAAACACCGGTAACGAGTTTGCCCGCAATTTTTCTAATACCAACGAGTCGTACATGAGCAGCCTTGGCTTTTATGTAACCGACGATTTGTATTACGGCAAGCACGGCCTTTCTATGAAGCTGCGCGGTGTAGACGGAGAGTATAATTCTAACGCCATGGATAGGGCTATTGTAATGCACGGCGCCGATTATGTAAGCGAAGATTTTATTAAGAAATATGGCCGCCTGGGCCGCAGCCTGGGTTGCCCTGCTTTGCCCCGCGATCTGAACGAAGACGTAGTAAATACAATAAAAGAAGGTACTTGCCTTTATATTCATTATCCGGCCAAAGATTACGCTTCTAAATACCTAAATACCCAATTCGCTATTCAGGAAATGCTTGAGCTGGACCCTTCTTTAA
>JAFADQ010000384.1 GCA_023424725.1 Bacteroidota bacterium | reverse complement strand
CTGTTTTATGGCCGCGGTTTTGTGGTATCATCATTTATTTAATACAAATCTTTTTGCGGTTGCCGTCGTACAAAAAATTTTAGTAATCCTTAAACGTAAAAAATCCGATGGCAGTAAAAGTTGCGATAATTTATTACAGTGCTACCAGCACTACGTACCAATTGGCAAAAGCGATAGAAGAAGGCGCAAAAAATGCCGGAGCCGAAACCCGTTTACTAAAAGTAAAAGAGCTGGCCCCGCAAGAAGCCATAGAAAGTAACGAGCGCTGGAAACAGCACGCCGAAGCCACCAAAGATATAAAAGAAGCATCGCTTGACGACCTGGAATGGGCCGATGCTATTATTATTGGATCGCCTACGCGCTATGGTTTGCCGTCGTCGCAGATGAAACAATTTCTGGATACCACCGGCCCGCTTTGGGGCAAAGGCGCTTTGGTAAATAAAATCGGCTCCAGCTTTACCAGCACGGCCACCACGCACGGCGGGCAGGAATCTACTGTTCTGGCCATGAACAACGTGTTCTATCACTGGGGCTGCATCATCGTGTCGCCGTCTTACGCCGACCAAATACAGTTTGAAGCCGGAAACCCATACGGCAGCTCTTTCACGAGCCAGAACGGAACCTTAGATCTGGACGAAACCGCAAAAAAAGCCGCCCGTTACCAGGGCAAACGCGTTGCCGAAGTGGCCACTCAGTTTGTAAACGGTAAGAAATAAATGTGCAGATTTTAGATGTGCAGATTAAAAAAAAAGGGGCAGAATTAATCGGCCTCTTTTTTATTTTACAAAGGCCGGTCTGTAAAAGAAAAGCAGCTGTTTTTGCCCTGTAACGCCCGTTTTTTTGCCTGCCGCAGCCTGATTATTTGAGGTGAAGAATTATCAGGATGAAACATAAAATGCACGTCTTGCGGTTTTCTTAGATGAGGTGTTTCGCAACCACTCAACATGACAGAGCGTGGTGGAAAACTTTTAGGTAATGTTTATAAGAAAGTCGGGCGCAAGGATTTCCTTGTGCCTGCCGCAGCTACTAATATGACACAACTATTTTATCCGCAAAGTACGCGAAGGAATCCGCAAAGAGCTCGGAGAAAAAGAAGAACTCAGGAAAATAAAGGTAAGACATCTGCTCGTTTTTAAAACTTTGCGTGCTTTGCAGTTAAGTTTTTAAAGTTGAAAAGATGTGGCATTTTCCTATGCCTGCCGCAGGCAAATTGGCGCTGCATTTTGTCCTTCGGACGGCACAAGGAAATCCTTGCGCCAGGCACTTCGTTCTAACTGCTACTTAAATTTTTCAATCTGCCATTCAGATCCATTTTAAAAGATCCCGTCAAACAGAACCACGAACCTCTAAAGTGCACGCTCGCGACAAATCCACTCATCAAACTCCCACTAAAAACCTATTTCCCAAACGTATACGAAGCACCAAGCCAGGCCTCGAAAACAAAAAGCGCCTCGCCCGAATACGGGTCGTAGGCATCGAGAGAGCGGCCGTTACCGCCGGGCGAAAACCGTGGATGCAGCACAAGCTCTATCTTAAACTCGTCGGTAAGTTTGTAGTTGGCATTAACCCAGGCGCCGGCAAAAACGCGGTCAGCAAAAACGCTGTAACGCCTCACTCCTATAGACGAATAACTTAGCGCCGGACCAAGTAATAAGCCAATCTCGTTTTTCTGCAATACTTCTTTTGTTACAAACAAGGTAGCCGTCGACATACGGTTTTTATAACGCCCTTTGTACCTGTGGTTATGCCAGTGGCCATGGTGGCGCCAGTGTTTATGGTAATGATAGTTAGATTGTAAAAAACTACCGGCCAGCCCCGCGTGCCAGCCTCCATCCGATACCGGAATACTAAGCCAAACACCCGCGCCGGCAGCGTTGCTAAACCGGTTTTCGTTTATTTCGGCCAGCACCACGCCGGCGCCAATTGTTTGCGCCTGCGCTGCAAAACCTGCAAGGCCCAAAAACAATAGCGTTGCAGCATAAAAATATGTTTTCATGATGTGTTGTACGTTCGTTTCCGGTTTTTAGCGATCAAACAAAATACTTCTTGGAATGAATAATTTTTGCGGCGCTTATGTTCAGAAAATGGCGATACATGGTCAGGATAAAAGCTGCCTCTTCCTATTGTATATTTGTAAGTAAGTTAGGCTATAAATTAATAGATTACAAAGTCTCAATACTCAATACCCATTACTTAATACTCAAACAATTGGCTAAAATAAAAACATCTTTCTTCTGCCAGAGCTGCGGCGCGCAAAGCCCTAAATGGCTTGGCAAGTGCCCGGCCTGCGGCGAATGGAACACCTACGTAGAAGAAGTAGTGCAGAAAGAACAGGCGGGCAGCGCGCCCACCTGGCGAAGCAGCACCAGCACACAGGTAACCGCCAAACCACGCGCCCTCGCCGAGATAAATTACCAGGAAGAAAACCGTATTATTACCGCCGACCAGGAGCTGAACCGCGTATTGGGCAGCGGTATTGTGCCCGGCTCTATGGTGCTTATTGGCGGCGAGCCCGGCATTGGCAAATCTACCTTAATGCTGCAAATAGCCATGACGCTGCAGGGCTACCGCGTGTTGTATGTAAGCGGCGAAGAAAGCGAGCAGCAAATAAAAATGCGCGCCGAGCGGCTCGATGTGCAAAACTCCGATTGTTATATTCTTACCGAAACCGGCACCCAAAATATTTTTAAGCAAATAGAACAACTTCAGCCCGATGTACTGATAATAGACTCTATACAAACCCTGCAAAGCGCCTTTATAGAAAGCGGCGCAGGCTCGGTATCGCAGGTGCGCGAGTGCACCGCCGAGCTGCTTAAGTTTGCCAAAGAAACCGGCACGCCTGTTTTTCTTATCGGCCACATTACCAAAGAAGGCAGCCTGGCCGGGCCAAAAGTGCTCGAGCACATGGTAGATACGGTGCTGCAGTTCGAGGGTGACCGCCACATGACCTACCGCATATTACGCACCATGAAAAACCGCTTTGGGTCTACCTCAGAGCTGGGCATTTACGAAATGCTGGGCACCGGTTTGCGGCAGGTTACCAACCCATCAGAAATACTGCTGTCGCAGCGCGAAGAAAGCTTTAGCGGCATTAGCATTGGCGCGACCTTAGAGGGCAACCGGCCACTTTTAATTGAAGTGCAAAGTTTGGTAAGCCCCGCCACCTACGGCACGCCGCAGAGAAGTAGCACTGGTTTCGACGCCAAAAGGTTAAATATGCTACTCGCGGTGCTTGAAAAACGCGGCGGTTACCGGCTGGGCACGCAAGATGTTTTCCTGAATATAGCGGGTGGTTTAAAGGTAGAAGATCCGGCGCTCGATTTGGCGGTTTGCACCTCTATACTGTCTTCTTTTGATGATATGGCCATTCCGGAGAACGTATGCTTTGCTGCAGAAGTTGGTTTGAGCGGAGAGATACGCGCCGTTAACCGCATAGAGAACCGCGTAAGCGAAGCCGAGAAGCTGGGATTTAAAGAAATTTATATTTCTAAGTTTAATATTAAAGGCGCCGATTTTGGTAAATTTGGGATTAAGGTGCATGCCGTAAGTAAGCTGGAAGAAGTGCTGGCAGGCCTGTTTGGCTAGTTTTTTGCAAAGCGCAAATACTCCGCATTTTTCTTGTATTTTAGAGCGCTAAATTTTTAAATAGTGTTTGCTATATATTAGATAAATGCAACCATTTAAGTGCGGCCCTTGTTGACACCGTAACCCAAATCTCCGGTATGAAAAGTCTTTTTCTCACGTGCTTTTTAGCTTTTGCGGCTTCTGCCTCGGCGCAGCAAACCGCAACTGTAACAGGGCAAATTACGTGGCCAACACACGATAGCATTCGCGTAAGTTACTACACCAACCTTCTCGATTTTACCAAAGTAACCACAGGAGCCGCCGTAAAAACCGATGGCACTTTTTCTGTTACCGTGCCCCTAAATTCGGCCCGCGCAGCCTTTCTGGAGCATAATTACGAAATTATAGAGCTTTACCTGCAGCCCGGCGACCAGCTGCACGTTACCTTCGATACACAGGAAATAGACGAGACCCTGAAATTTACCGGTAAAGGCGCAAACGAGAACACCTGCCTTTCTGAAATTAGCCGCAAATATGCCGACGACGACGATTTTAACTACTCTAAAAAGAGTGTGTACGCCAACGATGCCGAGTACCTGAAACTGGTAAACGGTAAATTTAAATGGCAGGCAAAATTCGCCGAAAAATACATGAATAAAAACCAGGTAAGCGAGCCGTTTAAAAAATGGCTGCGGTCCGAAATTCATTTCGGCTCTGCCCTGCAAAAACTACAATACCCCGAGCTGCGCTCTGCCGTTGTAAAAATAGACGACCCTTACAAAGTTTCCGATACCTATTACGACTTTCTGGAAACTGCCGACGATTACCCAAACCCCGACCTGAACAGCCTGTGCTACATAAATTACAAGCACGAACTGCTAAAGCACCTTTTCCGGAATCAGGTAACCACAGACCCCGGGCAGCCCGGTTTTTATTCGGTGCAATACAACTTTGCCAAAAGCCTGTTAAGCGGCGAGCCCGAAGCCATTATTACCGGCCGCCTGGTTATAGAATCGTATAAAAAAGGCCAGGTAGCGTACTCAGAC
>JAFADQ010000314.1 GCA_023424725.1 Bacteroidota bacterium | reverse complement strand
GGTCTTCGTAATGCTGCGTGTTAGCATCTTTATCTGCCACCCAATAACTAATATAACCCGTTTTAGACCGCAGCATCATGCGCCACGAATAGCGGTGGCCTTCTTCGGTCCAGTTTACATTGCCCGGAATAAAATAATGCCGCAACGGGAAAATAATCTGAAAAACAAGGTATGCCGAAACTAAAATCGCTGTTACTTTTCGCGGCCGGTTTTGGGTTGTAACGCCCTTGTTTCCGGGCACTGCAGCCGGTAAATCTTTTTCTCTGAAAAACCATTTCCCGATTTGCCGCGGCTCGAAAAAAAGCAACGATGCCACAATCATAAAATACGGGAAAACGCCCACCTGAAACACCACCGAATTAAACACATGAAACAAAACCGCCGCTATAAAAGCAGGCGTGCGGGTTGGCTTATACAGCAGCGCCCAGGCAATTAATAAATCGAAAATTAAACCTGCCCAGGCCGTAAACATTATTACCGGTTCTGTGGCTAATAGCGGCCCTATTAGCGGGTAATCTGCTTTGTTCTGAAACCAGATCCGGAGCGGTTTTCCGTTTACCCAATCGGGCTGAATTTTGGCGATTCCGGCGTAGAAATACACAATTACCAACTGCACCCGCAATAGCAGCAAAGGCCAAAAAGCGGTGTGTGTAGAGGCAATTCCGGGGTTGCGGCGCGCATCTATAGAAAACCATTGGTGGGCGGGCAAAAAGATCATTAAACCACTTACCAGCCAAACCAGGTAATGGTGGTTTAAATAATGCCCTTTTTCGCACCAGAAACTATAGCCAAATAAAAGAAAAAACAGCGTTGCCGCCAGCCGGTAATACCAGCCCAGCATTATAAACACGGCTACTACAGATTGCGCCAGGTAAATATAAATCATGCCGTTGCCCGGCAGCGGTTTTATCCACTCCAGCCCGATGTAAGAAAAATGCCATGTGGGCTCTATATAATAATGGTGCACCCAGCCGGTAACAATGGCGCCCAAACCTTCCAGCAGCATCAGCAAACCAAACGCTATCCGGAAATAAACGATCGGGTAAACAGGAATGCTTCGGAACAGAAAACTCATAGCGGCGGTTTATTCGCGCAATCTACAAGTTGGTTTCTGAAGGCACAAAATTTAAGGCCCGCAGCCTTGCCCGGCTGAACACTCTGCGCCGCGCGGTTGTTCTACATCCGGATAGCTGCAAAAGGCAAAAACCTATGCGTTACAGCACAAAAATGCACTGCCGGTATCTTACATCAGTTTAAAATTATAAAACCAAATGGGCCGTTTACTTGTCTTTTCTCTGAGTTTGTTACTTTCGTTTCAGGCCTGCTCGCAGCTTTCTGGCGAAAAGAAGACAGCGCAAACCAAAACATCAACCTTAAAAACTACCAGCAACATGACCGATAAAACCAATAAAGTAGAAAAAACCGACGAGCAGTGGCGCGCCGAGCTTACACCCGAACAATACCGCGTGCTGCGCCAGAAAGGCACCGAGCGCCCGCACACCGGCCAGTACGACCAGCACTTCGAGGCCGGCACTTACAAATGCGCCGGCTGCGGCACCGCCTTGTTCCAGTCTGATACTAAGTTTGATGCCCACTGCGGCTGGCCCAGCTTTGATGCCCCCATAAACGAAACCGCCATTGCCGAAGAAAAAGACAAAAGCTTTGGCATGATCCGTACAGAAGTGCTGTGCTCTAACTGCGGCGGCCACCTGGGCCACGTGTTCGACGACGGGCCCACCGCCACCGGCCTGCGGTATTGTATTAACAGCGCCTCGCTGGGCTTTGAGCCGAAAGAGTAGTGAGTATTGGGTATTGAGTATTGAGACAAAAAAGTTCGTGTCTTTTACTTTCTAACTTCTGAAAGCACCTCTGAATTAAGTGGAAAAGCGTTGCTGTTGTTTTCGTTACTTGTTAGATTAACAGCTCTGGAAGAGCGGCCTGTTTGTAGCATTAATTATTGAAACAAAGCGCAAAGCTCCAGCGGAGCGACCTGTAAATTTTTAACGCAACTAAATTACAGGTCGCTCCGCTGGAGCTTTGCGCAACTATACAAGCTATTTACTACAAACAGGCCACCCCGCTGGGGTTTATGCAAAGGCAATTATTAATCGAACTCAGACTTCTATTAACAAAAAGAGCTGCCTCCGTTTTGAGAGCAGCTCTTTTTGTTTCGTTTAATTGATGAGGTAGTAGTAAATGGTAAACAGAAATAGTCTCAATACCCATTACCCATTACTCACTACCTTAACTATAGCTTGGCTTATTAATATCGGGCTTGTTGTAGTTGCGGTTTTTGTGGCGCACCAGGTCTTGCGCGGGCTCGTCTTCGCCTTCTGTATATTTTGCTTTCAGCTCGTCGTGGCGGTCGGGGCTTTCCATGGCCTCGCCAACCGGCTTTATTCCGGCTTTGGCGTTTCCTTCGGCGGTTGGGTCGCCCATGTTTTCGCTCGAGTTGGTGTTTTTGCTTTTGTAAGGCATAATTCTTTCTCCTTCACATTAATTCAACAATAATTTTACTCTGCCCGGCCATGCCAAAGCAGATTATGTTATACTTTAGATTTGGGTTTGGGTTTTGCACTCTGGCGGCACAAAAATTAAAAAGCCTGTCTCCGATTCAGAAACAGGCTTTTTAATTTTACCTTCTGCTTTTTACAGAAAAACTACTCTTCTACGCGCTCGCGGTTTATGTCTTCTTCAGAGTCGGGCTCGTTTGTGCTAAGCGAAGTTACGCCGTTGGCGCTATCGGTGCCATAGCCTTGCTGGCCGCCAATCCGGATGCCGAAACCACCGCGCTGATGCTCGTTCTTTGGCGGGTCTGCGTTTGGTATGCGATGGTTGTTTTCAAGTTTTTCGGCCTCGTTCGGGTCTTGCAACTGGTCGGGCACGCGCTCGCTTAGCGGCGCTTTGCCTTTATGTTCGTTTTCGGGGTTATTATTTTTCTGATCTTTCATGATTTCTGATATTACGTTGATGGCAGAGATTCTGGCTCCGCCGAAATCCTTATAGTGCAATTTTGCCTTAAAGGTTACTTTTGGGTAAGGCTGCGGGCAGCAAAAATTGCCCTGATACAGACTAAAATTTGCTCTCTGCAGCCATCAAAAACACTTGTATTACGCGCCAATTTGCTCGCCGCCGTTTACGTGTATTACCTGCCCGGTTATGTAGCTGGCATCGTCGCAGGCCAGAAAAACGTAGGCCGGCGCCACTTCCGATGGCTGGCCCGGCCGGCCCATTGGCGTTTCCTGCCCAAATTTGGCTACCATGTCTTTATCGAAACTGCTCGGGATTAGCGGCGTCCAGATAGGGCCGGGCGCTACACCGTTTACCCGTATTCCTTTCTGGGCCAGGTTTTGCGAAAGCGAGCGCGTAAAAGCGGTAATAGCGCCCTTGGTGCTGGCATAATCCATTAAATGCTCGGACCCGCGGTACGAGGTT
>JAFADQ010000089.1 GCA_023424725.1 Bacteroidota bacterium | reverse complement strand
ACAGCCTCCGATATTTTAATAAAATTGGTAAAGGCCTCGCCTCCTTCCATGCGCAGAATAATTTTTATCAGCGGGTCTAGTTTTGGGTTGGCCAACTGAAATTCGTAGAGCGCGAGTTTATCTGTTGTGAAAATAATTCTGGTAGGCGAATGATAGGCCTGGCTTAGTTGCAGCAACCCTTCTCTCTCAAGTTTTTTCAGCGCGTTGTGCACCCCGGCCGCCTTCATTTTATACGAAGCGCAAAATTCTTCCAGACTAAACGGAAAGGCCTGCAACTCGCCGCTGCCAACCGCCAACTGGTAGTAATTTGCCAGCGCCTGGTATACACGTTTTAATTCTGCAACTGGCGGATGCTCCTGTTCTGTGCGTTCTGTTAATTCCTGCAGGTCGTTTTTGCCATATAAAAGCACCGCGTACGAATACCGCTCGTCGCGCCCGCCGCGGCCTGCTTCCTGGTAATACGCTTCCAGATTATCGGGCAAATCCAAATGCACAACGGTGCGCACATCAGGCTTGTCTATTCCCATACCAAAAGCATTGGTGGCTACTATTATGCGGGTTTTGTTATTAATCCAGTTGTTCTGCGCCAGGTCGCGTTGTTCAGGTGTTAATCCGGCGTGGTAATGCGCTGCCTGCAAGCCCTGTTTTCGCAGCCAATCGGCCACAATTGCGGTGCGGTTGCGGCTGCGCACATACACAATTCCGGTGCCTGGCACGTTCTTTAATATCTGCAACAGCCGCGCGGCTTTATCTTCTGTTTCGATACACGAATACGATAGGTTTTTGCGGGCGAAACTTTGCTGAAAAAACTGGTAACCGGGTTTAAATTCAAGCTTTTCGCAGATGTCTTTTTTTACCTCCTGGGTGGCTGTGGCCGTTAGGGCAATTACCGGAATTTTAGGCTGATACGGCCTCAATAATGCTATCTGCAGGTATGGCGGGCGGAAATCGTAACCCCATTGCGAGATGCAGTGTGCTTCGTCTACGGCCAGCAAACAGACTTTCATCTTTTTAAACCTGGCCAGAAAAATATCGGTCTTTAACCGTTCCGGCGAAACGTAGAGAAACTTTACATTGCCGTGCACACAATTATCGAGCGCGATATCTATTTCGCGGCGGTGCATGCCCGAGTAAATCGCCACCGCGTTTACACCCCGCTTCTGCAGTTGCTCTACCTGGTCTTTCATTAGCGCGATCAGCGGCGATATCACTATACACACGCCTTCCATTGCCAGGGCCGGCACCTGAAAGCAGACAGATTTGCCGCCACCGGTTGGGAGTAGTGCCAGTGTATCGTTTCCGGACAGCACACTTTGAATTATTTCCTCTTGGAGTGGCCTGAAGGCTGCGTAGCCAAAGTAGCGCTGGAGGATTTGTTGAGGCGTGCTTTGGGATGAGTGGATGAGTGGATGAGTGGATGAGTGGTTTGCGCTGGATTTTGATTCCTGAATATTCTCCGGATTAGTCGAACCTATATTTTCATTTGAGCTCATATTTCTATTGCTCAATTAAGTTGATTTTCTTGCTTTGGCAAGGATCGTAAGTACACGTAAAAAATCATCGTGCAGCGGCTGTAATTTGGATGATTCAAAAATGCCGGCTTCGGCTAACAATTCAAGCCAATATAAAACCCCGTCTGCTTCTTCTACACAAATGCTGAGCTTAGCGAAATACTCTGCTTTAGATCTGGCCCTGCATGCTGCTCTGTAATTTGCGCCAACCGATGTAGCCGACCGCAAAAACTGTTTACCTAAAATTCTGGCTTCTTCTGTTTTTGGCAATTTTTGAAATACTTTAACCGAACGCAAAGAAAGTTCTTTGGTAAAAACCCTCAACCATTCATTAAATTCCGCCTTACTCTGCTCCATATTACCTTTTCTTGCAATAGTTAACGTACGTAACTTTACCGGTTAAATCTTTCTCCACTCATCCAGGGCAGGCACAAGACCGGCCCCTACGTATCCACTCATCCACTCATCCACTCTCCCCCCACAATCCTCCCATCCCGCATCACCAGCTTCCTATCGGCCATATTGGCCAATTGCTCGTTATGGGTTACAAGTACAAAGGTTTGGTGCAATTCTTGGCGAAGCTGGAAGAAAAGGTTGTGCAATTCCTGGGCGTTTTTAGAATCGAGATTTCCGCTGGGCTCGTCGGCGAAAATAATATGAGGTGAATTTATAAGCGCGCGGGCCACGGCGGTGCGTTGCTGTTCTCCACCCGACATTTCGGATGGTTTGTGATGCGCCCGCTCCTGCAAATTCAGCATTTCTAATAATTCGTAGGCACGGGATTGCACGGCTTTCTCGTTTTTGCCGGCCAGGTAGCCGGGCAGACAAATATTTTCGTGCGCCGTAAACTCGGCCAGCAAATTATGGAACTGGAAAATAAAACCGATGTGCCGGTTCCGGAATTGCGCGAGCTGGCCCGGTTTCAGGCTGGTTACATCGTGCCCCATCAAATTCACTTTTCCCCGGTCAGGGCCATCCAGGGTGCCTAATATATGCAGCAAAGTGCTTTTGCCGGCACCAGAGGCTCCTACAATCGAAATAACTTCCGAGTGATCAATCGTAAGATCGATGCCCTTCAGCACTTCCAGAGAATTATAAGCTTTGTGTAAATCGGTAGCCTGCAGTAGCGTTGTGCTCATGTAATAGGGAGGTTAAGAATGCCAAAAATACACATAATGAGTGGATGAGTGGTTGAGTGGCAGACTGGAATTAGGCTGCAGTGACCGTTTTTTTGGCCGTTGCAGGGCAAAACGCTTCCAGGTCTGGAAAAGACGCTGTAAGGTTTTTAGGAACCGCCGAACATTTGTTGGTTAAATCATATTTCATTTCCTTAATCAAAATCTGCAAATTTGCACATCTATCATCTGCACATCTTCCGCCACTTTCGCAAGTCCAAAATTTGATGTAATAGAATAATAACTTACTTTCGCACACGGAAATAACTTATACTATGAATATACACGAGTATCAGGGTAAAGAAATACTGAAGAAATACGGAGTCCGCATTCAGGAGGGCATCGTAGCCGAAACCCCCGAAGAGGCGGTAGAGGCCGCAAAAAAACTTACCGAGCAAACCGGCACAAGCTGGCATGTGGTGAAAGCGCAGATACATGCGGGCGGACGCGGTAAAGGCGGCGGAGTTAAGCTTGCCAAAAACCTGGATCAGGTAAAAGAACACGCTTCTAACATACTGGGAATGACGCTGGTAACACACCAAACCGGCCCCGAAGGAAAACATGTTGGCAAGGTGCTTATCGCCCAGGATGTGTATTATCCAGGCGATTCGGAGCCGAAAGAATTCTATTTAGGAATCTTGTTGGACCGTGCGAAAGGCCAGAACGTGATCATGGCGTCTACAGAAGGCGGTATGGACATTGAGGAAGTTGCCGAGCACACGCCAGAGAAGATCGTAAAAGAATGGATAGACCCTGCGGTTGGTTTGCAGGGCTTTCAGGCGCGCAAAATTGCTTTCGGCTTTGGCCTGGAGGGCGAGGCTTTTAAAGAAATGGTGAAATTTGTTACCGCTCTTTACAAAGCTTATGTAGAAACCGACGCTTCTATGTTCGAGATCAACCCTGTGCTGAAAACGTCTGATAACAAGATTCTTGCGGTAGATGCAAAAGTTGATATCGACGAGAATGCGCTGTACCGCCACAAAGATATACACGCCATGCGCGACCTGGCAGAAGAAGATCCTGCAGAGGTAGAAGCATCGGCATCGGGCCTTAACTATGTAAAGCTAGACGGTAACGTGGGCTGCATGGTAAACGGCGCCGGCCTTGCTATGGCTACTATGGATATTATTAAGCTGAGCGGCGGCGAGCCTGCCAACTTCCTCGATGTGGGAGGTGGAGCAAATGCTACAACCGTAGAGGCTGGTTTCCGCATCATCATGAAAGACCCGAACGTGAAGGCCATCCTGATCAACATTTTCGGTGGTATCGTGCGTTGCGACCGCGTGGCGAATGGTGTGGTAGAAGCCTACAAGAAAATAGGCGATATCCAGATCCCGATTATCGTACGTTTGCAGGGAACCAACGCCGAAGAAGGCGCCCGCATTATAGACGAGTCTGGCCTTAAAGTTTACTCTGCCATCGCTTTAAAAGAAGCCGCGGAAAGAGTGAAAGAAGTGCTGGCGTAAGCTGCGCGTATTGCGTAGTTCGTATAGCGTAAAAAAAAAGCGCTCTCTTCTGATGAAGGGGGCGCTTTTTTTTGTAGGCTGTGAGGGGTAAAAAAGGGGTTGTGAGCGGGGAAACTATTAAACTTCTTTCCTTAATTTTTTCGGGTGCTGGCGGTTGTCGAAAATGGTAATTACCCGTATGAGTTTATTTCCTGCGTCTGCTTTATAGATAACCGAGTTATGTTTTGTGATTACAGCGCGCTTAAGGCCATGCTTTTTATCTGATTCTGGAAAAAGAAATGGAAAAATTGCTACAACTGTTTCGAACTCCTTGAGTTTAATTTCAAAATTCCGAACCTGCTTTTGTGTCCATTCAGAAGCAAGATAATTTGAAATCTCCTCAAATCTTTGTTGCGATTCCTTCGACCAAACAATATTAAACCTGTCCACCATTCTTTGCCCAGAATTGCTTACTGGTTAGCACATCTCCCCTTTCATGATCGTCTAACCCTCGGTTTATCGACTCCTTTTCCTCCGGATTTAAATTATCAAACCAATCGGATGAGGTAAGATTCGAATCCTTTATAGATTTCAACACCTTAAGTACTGAGCTATCATTTGTTTGGGTAATCCACTCTATAATCTCGTATTTAAGAGCCTGTTGCTTCATATTTATTCAATTTACCTGTTCTATAAATTTAAGTAATTATTCTGTAAAAGTAATTTCTCAACCCACAAAAGTCTCCCTAATTACATCCTTCACTTTCTCAATCTCCTCTTCCGTCAGCATACTTACCACCTTCGTAATTCTCGCTTTATCTATCCTTCTTATTTGGTCTATTACTGCCCAAGAGGTTTTGCCCTGCAAATTTATTTTCACTCTGGTTGGGTAAGGTTTGCTTTGCGATGTTACCGGCAAAATTGTAACTGTGCGCAGGTATTGGTTCATTTCATTGGGCGACACTACAATGCAGGGCCGTGTCTTCTGAATTTCGCTGCCTATCGTAGGGTCAAGGTTTACAATTACAACCTGGTATTGCCTGATTTCCATGGCTTACTCCCAGGTTTCATCGTCAAACACATCGTCTATCAGCAACTGGTCGTCGCCGTTTGTGTGCATTTCTTTAAACGAATTTTCCCAGCCCTGTCGAGGCGCGGCAACCGGGCGAATGACGATACAATCTTTCTCCAGCGTAATTTCTACTTTGTCTTTTAATTTATACTTTTCAATAAGCATTTTATTAAACCTAATGCCTTTTGAGTTTCCAATTTGTATGATAGATGCCTGCATAGAACTTACATTTTGTAATTACAACGTAAGCACAAGATAATAGGTTCTTCAACGAAAAACAAGCATGCCAATTTTCAACTTCCTTTATCAAGCGTCTAAATTTGGGCCTCACAGCTAAAAATCACCTTTGCTATACAGCAAATCCATTGTTCTGCTATCCTTTTCCCCATTAAAAAACTTATCCAACACCAACTCAAAAACCAGATCAGCGCCGGAAACAGTTGCAAATAATGTCATTGACGAGCGCAACTTCAAATCATCAGGAGATCCGAAAATTTGCGTAGCATTACTGCTTTCCAGTTTCAGTAGTTCGTTAGAAATAGATAGTAATCTGGTGCCCAAAACCGGATGTTGCAAATAAGCTTCGGCTTCTTCCAGGCTGTGAATGCCATAAAACTGAGCAGTAGAGCTTAAACCCAATCCTTTTATCTGCGGAAAAATATACCACATCCAGTGACTTTGCTTACGGCCTTGTTTTATTTCCCGAAGCGCCGTGTCGAAATCGTTTTTTTGCGCGTCGATAAATCGCTGAAGATTGTTTTCTTTTGACATCTGCTTACAACATTTGGGGTTCATAAAATTTACCCTTTAACGCCCCGTTTTTTGGCCGTTACAGCAAAAAAGGCTGCCTTCTGTAAAGCAGCCCTTCAGGTATTCTTTTAGCGGAAACTATTTGTTTACACCACCTCCAAATCAACCTTAACATTGCCATTAATGCCAACAGAATAAGGGCATATTTTATGGGCTTCTTCTACCAGCATTTGGCCTTTTTCGCGATTCATGCCTTTTAAATCTACTTTTAGCCTAACAGCAAGGCCGTAAGAGTGGTTTTCGAATCTATCCAGATCTACCTGGGCGGTAACGGTAGAATCGGCGGGCAGTTGCTCATTTTGCATTCTGGCGATCACCATCATGGCGCTCTGAAAACAGGCGGCGTATCCGGCGGCAAACAATTGCTCGGGGTTGGTTTTTCCTTCTGCTCCGGGAGTGCCGGGCATACCAACGGGCATATCCAGCACGCCATCCGACGATTTAATTTGCCCCATGCGGCCACCGGTAGCGGTTGCTTCGGCGGTATAAATTGTTTTTGCGTTATTGCTCATAGTGTTGAGTTTAGTAGTTTAGGTTGAAAGCCTTTAAACAGTCGTTTACAGCTTTTGTTACATAAATCTGCCAGCGCTATACATTAAATAATATGGTTTTTACTATCTTTAACCATGCCCAATATTTTTGCGCGTTTATATTTTATTTTACTTCTGCTCTCGCTGCCCTGTTTTTGCCTCGCGCAGCCTAACCAGCAAGTTCCTGCAGACACAACGCATGTGCGGTACATGGTGCTGGATAAGGGCTGGCCGGTGCACCGCATACGGTTTTACCCGGGCGAGAAGCTAATGTTTAAACTAAAAGGCGAGCGTGGCTGGTACCGCGGGCGGATACAAATGGTGCACAAAAATTCTATAACAGTAATGGATGTTACCATACCGTTTTCGGAAATTAAAAAAATTAGAATTGTGCGCGATGGCTACCGCAACAATTTTGCTAATTTAACGGCCGCAAGCCTTATTGGGGGTGGGGTAATGTGGATTGTGTACGGCGGTATAAATGCGTTAGACGGCAAAAACGGCGAAGGAGCAACCTTAAGTTACGCAGGCGCCGGCGCCATAGTTTTGGGGTTTGGCGTGAGGGCAATAAACAAACGCACCTTTAAAATTAGCGGCAACAAAAGGCTAAAAAGTATATAAATAAGGTTAGGCTGTGAAGACCATTTTTTGCATCTTTACAAACCAACTACCCGTAAAACCCGAATTACCACACAGATTATGGAAAATTATCCTTTAAAACCAGAACAGGTAAGGGCCCCAAATTCGCTAAGCCCTTCGGAAATAAGAAAAAGCTTAGAAGAACTCGACAGCAAAATAAAAGTGCTGCAAGGGCGGGCAAACGCCACCACGTCCGACTCGAACCACACTTACCACCAGCACATTGCCACGCTGGAGGCTAAAAAACAAAAAATAAAAGAGAAAATGGGCTCTGCCGAAGAGCACTCTTTAGATACCTGGAAAGAAATAAGAAACGGAATAGATATTATCTGGAAAGAAGTAATGAGCTATTTCGATAAAAAGCCGGAAGACAACAAGCAGAATAATAATACAAACCCAAAAAAGTAAATTCTTATTCCGCAGAAGTTCTTTTTGTCGAGCTTAGCAATTTTTACCCTGTAGCGGCCAAAAAAATGGCTGTTACAGGGTATTTTTTGTATGGCAAAAGAGTTTTTGAGAGCCGAAAACAACACATTAAATTTTAGTTTAAGCGCCCGGTTTGTTGTGGTTTCGGAAGTTGATTTTTACCGATGGCCCTTTGCAGTTTTAGTGCTGCAGTTTGTGCTTTTGTCGCGCTTCGCAATCGCGCTACGTGAATATTTTAAAATGCCTGCCCTACCGAAAAATAAAATCCGTGGCTGTTTTGCCCGAAAGCGGCATCTATGCGGGCCATTAAGCGGTTTCTTTTATCTACCGTAATCCGCAGGCCGCCGCCATAGGTGGGTTTAAATTCAAAAAGATCGAATTGTTTTGTAGCCAGGGCCACATCGCCGGCGCCGGCAAATACGGCCCCTCCCAAAAACCTCCAAACCGGAAACCGGTATTCTGCCTGCGCGGCCAGCAAATTATTATCGCGGTAGCGCCCCGAATAATAGCCGCGCATAATAGACGAACTGCCCAGCAACGACAATCTCCTAAAAGGCGCATCGCCGCTAATTGTGCGGTACATGCCCTGAAAAGCAAGCACCTGTTCGTTTCCTAAATCAAAATATTTCCGGCCTTCCAATTCCAGCGTATGGTACACATAATCGCTTGAAAAAGCTTTGCCGAACGTATACAGATTCAGCTCCATATATAACCCTTTTCGGGGCACATAATTATGGTCGCGGCTATCGTAAGTTAGTAACAATCCGGGGCCCGAAAGCGTACCGCCACTGCTGCCGGGAATTGTTCCCTGGCTTAACAAACCATTCTCTTTCACCAATACCAGCTTATCGCGCTCGAATAAATACCCAACGCCGGCATATAAGGCCCTGCGCACCAGCCACATGCCGGTAAGCCGTAGCCGCGGATACTGAACGGTAAACTCCTCCATTTGCTCTTCGGGGGTTTGGTTACCAATGCCGTAGAACTCGTAAGGAAGTCTGAAAAAGGCTATGCTGCTGTTAATCCGAAGCCGGTCGCGCATTAAATACACATCCGACGAAGCATTAAAAGAAAGCTGTTTAGTTTGCGTATATAGGGCCAGAAAACGAAGTTCAGAAATTCTGCTTAAGGTATCTTTTCTAACTTTTTTGAGTTTAAAATAGCTGAAAGCAGCAACGCCACCGCCTATTTTTGTTTCGGGAGTGTAAAATACCACCGGCAAGATCATGCGCAGTTTAAGTTCTGTGGTATCTTTTTCCTGACCGAATAATTGAGCAGATGCCCGCTCTGCGCGGCAGCAAAATGCAACCATTAAAAACAAATAAACAACCAGCCTGCTTCGCGACATTATGAGGGTTTGTACAGATAAAATAATGTTCAGTTTTTGCTACAATCCGGTTTGAAAGCTGTTATTTTCGGGTAAGGATATTAATTGAGGCATCCGGTAAGTTCCAGGTCAGATAGCATTAAGTAGTTTTGTAACAGACTCCGGCATTAAACCAAAAAACACATAGTTTTAAGATGTTGATCTGGTAAAACAAGTTTATACAATTTCCTTTCTGCATCAATAATAGTAAATCTAAAGATACGCCCTTAACCGGCAGCAGGCTCGCGAAACGCTACCCAATAAAACCGCTTTATTACAAATTCGGGGTTTGTGAAAGAGGCATTGCCAGCCGGATTACCGCCCGTAACATGAAAATCGGAAAAAGCGGCGCTCTGGTTTACATAAACAGGCCCGGTTAAATTAAACGAAACCGATGTACCTGCCAGCGCCATTTTATCTTTTATCAGTTCTTTTATTTCCGGGTTGGTAGCATACGCACCACAGCTAATTGCGCCGTGTTGCAGGGCAAGCTGGCTGGCTAATTCTACAGATTGTTGTGTATTTTTAGTTTTGATGATGCAGGCAACCGGCCCGAAAAGCTCTTTATTAAACGCGCCTGTATCTGTAGCATCGGCCTCGAAAAGAAGCGGCGCACAAATTCTTGCCTCGGGATAGGCCACATTTTGCACCTCGCAGCCTGTTAAAACAGATTTATAGCCGGCAGCAATTAGCGCCTCCGTTCTTTTTAGCGTTTCCGTATTCTGGATTGCCCCGATAATATGCGGCCCCACTTTAGGATTGGCAAGCAAACCCGAAATAGCCGCGCTCAGCTTTTCTACCACCTCTGCATAAGTAACCCTACCGCCGGGCGTTAAAATTCCATCTTCCGGAACGAGGAAATTTTGCGGCGTGGTGCACATTTGCCCGCTGTAGAGCGTAACCGAAAATGCCAGGTTCTGCAGCACTTTCTCCAGGTCTTCCACCGAATCGAGGATTATGCAATTGACACCGGTTTTTTCTGTAAACGTAACTTTGCCGGCCAAATTTTCTATGTAATTCCCGAAAGCGGCGCTGCCTGTAAAATCTATCAGCTTTATATCGGGGTGTTCGGCCAGTTGTTTGGTTATCAGATTTTCGGGCTCGTCTACGGCGAGTTGGCAAATTGCGGGAGGTAAATTATGGACTGCCAGTACTTTTTGTATTTCTGAAACAACAATAGCAATGGGCAATACAGCTTTTGGGTGAGGTTTTACTATTACCGGATTTCCGGTTACAAGGCTCGCGAATAAGCCCGGCACGGTGTTCCAGGTAGGAAAGGTAGAGCAGCCAATGGCCAGCGCAACGCCTTTTGGTACCGGCAACCAGCTTTTTTGCAATTTAATTGCGTATTTACCCATTGGTTTTTCCCAAAGCTGCTGCTCCGGAAAGCGAGTTTGCTCTTCGTAACCGGCGGCAATGGCTTCTAAAGCCCTGTCGGCAGAGTGCGGCCCCGATGCCTGAAACGACATTAGAAAAGATTGCCCGGTGGTATGCATGGTGGCATGCGCTATCTCGAAAAACCGCTCGCGGACGGCAAATAAGGTTTCTATCAGAATTGTAGCGCGCTGCAGCGGCGTTTGTTTTCGCCAAACATCAAAACTCTGCCGGGCATTATTTACCAAAGCTGCGGGGCTCAAAAAAGGGTACGTTACACCAGATTTTTGGCCCGTAAACGGCGATTCTTCCTCTCCTACCCACTTTTCGGCAGGCTGCCGGAGTTCTGCAAACTGTTTATTCAGTAAAGCTTGGTATTTCTCCTGGCCTTCTTTATCGGCATTTTCGCCATACACATCCGGACTCGGGTTTTCCGGAAAAGGCGTATAAAAGGTGCGTTCGTGCAATGCCTTTACGGCACGTTGCAAAAGCTCTTCGGCAAATTGGCGGGTAATTTTATCTCTCATTTTTAGTGTCTGACAGCCTTTTTTTTGGCCTTCGCAGCCCTGGCATTTTCAAAAATAGTATTTATAAAAGTAGATTTCTAAATTACACCACTTTTTAACGAATTTCCGTACATAAAACCACAACCTGCTTTTTTATATAATGAAGTTAAAATATATAACCGGTTTCTTATTCTGTTTTTTCCTGTTGCTGATTATCGCGCAAAACCCTGTTACTGCTCAGCAACGCTATTCTGCCGAAAAACCACATCCTGATGCCTTGCCGGGCCGGATTGTTATAAAGATTAAACCACAGTATGAACAACAGGGAATTACCGCGCCGCAACTGCACAAAGCTCTAACGCAGATTGGGGCCACCTCTATCAGCAAAAAATTTCCGAATGCTGAAAAGCCTACCGAAAGAAATCCGGATTGGGTAGATATTACCCAGATTTATGAAATAGAATTTTCGGCGGCTGTTAGCCCCGAAAAAGCGGCCGCCGCAGTAGAAGCCACCAAAATTGTTGCCTATGCCGAGCCACTTTACCATCACCGCACCATGTACGAAACCAGCGACCCGCTGGCCGCACAGGTTTCCGGGCCGCAATATCATTTACGAAAAATAAGAGCACACGAGGCCTGGGATATAGAAAAAGGCGATAGCAACGTGGTGATAGGAATTATAGACAGCGGAATAAAATACGACCACCCCGATTTAATGGGAAACCTGAAATATAATTACGCCGACCCTATAAACGGGCTCGATGATGATGGCGATGGCTTTACCGATAATTTTCAGGGCTGGGACCTCTCTAACAACGATAACGATGCCACAACTCCAACTAACTTAGGGCATGGCGTGCCGGTAACAGGTGTTGTTTCTGCTGAAACAGACAACGGAATCGGCATAGCCGGAACCGGATTTAATTGCAAATTTATGCCTGTAAAAGTGTATCCGAGCGGCCAGGGAACAGGCCTTTTCCGGGGTTGGGAAGGCGTAGTATATGCTGCCGACCGAGGCGCGAAAATTCTTAATCTATCGTGGGGAAACAGAACTCCTTTTTCGGCCTTCGAGCAAGACGTGGTAAACTACGCCACGCTAAATAAAGATGTGGTGATTGTTTCGGCGGCCGGCAATACCCATTCTGATTTAAGCTTTCATCCGGCTTCTTACGATAATGTACTCTCGGTTGCCGGCACCGATTCTTCTAAAGTGCTGCACAACAGCATGACGTACCATACCAAAGTTGATGTTTGCGCTCCCGGTATAGATATTGTTACCACTGTCCGTAATGCGGGGCAATATCAGGCTCTTTCAGGCTCTTCGTTTGCTGCGCCGCAAGTTTCGGGCGCCGCAGGGTTGGTGCGCAGTAAATGGCCAAATTTAACCGCGCAGCAAGTGGCAGAGCAAATAAGAATTACTGCCGACCAAAGCATTTATAACCTGCCCGGCAACCAGAACTTTCAGGAAAAAATGGGACGCGGATTCCTGGATATGTACGCAGCACTTACCGATACACTCTCTCCATCGGTGCGGAATATTTCTAAAAACATAGACGACCAGCGGGCCATTTATAGCGGCGATACGATAGTGATTAACGGCGATTTCAAGAATTTTTTAAGACCGATAAATGCTGTTACGGTTACGCTAACCA
>JAFADQ010000235.1 GCA_023424725.1 Bacteroidota bacterium | reverse complement strand
TATTTCTTTTAATTATAACCCGCCTGTAAATATCCCGCCAGGCATAAACACTTCTTTAGCCAGCAACACCATTACCGCTACCGTAGGCGATTTTATACCGTTTGATGTTACCGGAAACGACCCCGACAATGGCCTGGTTACGGTATCGGCGTATGGCGTAGGTTTCGATCTGGCATCGTTAGGAATCAACTTTACTCCGGTTACAAACCTAAGCCCGGTTACGGCGCCCTTTGGCTGGGAGGCAACCTGCGCGGCCTTTTTTCAATCGCCTTTCACCATAAATTTTGTGGTGCAGGATACCATGTGCACCGGCGACAAAACCGACACCATTTCTGTTAATTTTAACATAGAGGGCGTTCCAAATTTATTGCCCCAGGCAACCGCCAATGTTACAACGGCAGTTATAGAAGTAGATTCTACCCTTACTTTCCCGGTGTTTGCTACAGACCCCGACCTGGCCGACCCGCTTACTCTTACCATGGAAGGAAACGGCTTCGATCCGGCAGATTTAGGAATGTTATTTACGAATGCCAGCGGCACAACGCCTCTGCAGGGTACATTTACCTGGAAACCCGGTTGCAATGCGCTTGCGCCCGGCGAGTACGAGCTCTTTTTTATTGCCCGCGATTTTCCGTGTAACAACACCCAGCCCGATACTCACCGGGTTACTATTATAATAGAATACACCAACCTTCCGCCTTCTATTGCTGGCCTGCCTGCGTTTTCGGGCGAGGTTGGCGTGCCGGTAACCATTCCGTTTTCTGCGCACGATCCCGATAATCATACCATAACTGTTACTACCCAACCAGGAATTAACCTAACCGATTACGGCATCGATTTTTCGCCTGTTACCGATATTGGCGAAATAAACAGCCAGTTAACCTGGACACCAAACTGCAACACGGCAGGCCTTCCAGAGGATTTAAAAATATGGTTGATCGTTACCGAAAACGCCTGTGCGCCCAACCAGGCCGATAGCACCGAGCTAATTCTGCATACCATTTACAATAACCAGCCGCCTTTATTGAACCTGGTGCAGCACGAAAACCCGCAAACACCGCAGCCACAAGAGGTGGAAATAGAGATTGGGCAGGAGCTTATTTTTAATGTTCTAGGCAACGACGTAGACAACGATATGCTGGCGCTTGTAGCCATTGGCGAGGGATTTGATATTTCGGCGGCCGGCATTCAGTTTATTCCGGTATCGCAGGCGGGCGAGGTGCAAAGCACATTTTCCTGGATTCCGACCTGCGAGAACAGCGGCCCCGGAACGTATGCCATCAGGTTTGGGCTGAACGAAGAAACCTGCCTACCGGAAGACACCAGCACAATTATAATTATTAGGGTGATAGATCCGCAGCCGAAAGAAGTGTTTGTGCCGGCCAATGTGTTTACCCCTAATGGCGACGGCCTGAACGATGTTTTCGAATTCCCGGGCCTGCCACCCGATATTTGTGCCGATAAGTTTGTGCAGATGCAGTTATTTAACCGCTGGGGAAAAGTACTGTATAGCAGCCCCAGCCGCAATTTTAAATGGGATGGCGGCAACGCGCCCGAGGGTATTTACTTTTACCATGTAGAGTTCGAGAGAAGGCAATACAAAGGCTGGGTTTCGTTAATAAGATAAAACCGAAGCTGCAAAGGCCAAAAACCAGGCCGGTAGAAACCAAAAGGGCTGCCCCGTTTACAGAGGCGGCCCTTTTGGTTTATAATCACCGAAACAATTAAAATGTAATTCACTTAACAAAGTATACCCGCCTTTAAATCGCAGATAAAAACCGGCAAATTAAAGCGCTGATTTTTTTTTGTAGCACCGGGCTCCAGCGCGGATATGCTTGCGAAGCAAGTCAAAATTATTACGGATTAAAACGGGCCGGCATAACAAAATATACTCATCCTGTAACAGCACAAAAATTGCCATTTACAGCCTCAAATAAACCCCGGAAGATTAGCGAATGAAATTAGAGTAAGAAAGTTATTTGCTTATCGATCTCTAATAAATTATACCTGCGAAGGGCAAAAATCAGCCTGCCAGAAGGTAAAAAACCAGGTAAATAAGCAGCCATAAAGCGCCCATAAAATGCCAGTAAGTGGCCACAAGGTTTAGCTGCAGTTTCCGGTACTTATCGGTGCTGTAAATTAGCGCGCTTATATTATCTATTGTAGCTTTTACCGCGAACGACATAACCCAAACTACCAGCACAAGCCCGGCTACAACATGCAACAAATGCAGGCCCGAAATAAGGTATAAATAGCTTCCGGCAGCAAAACCATTTACATAAATTCCTTGCAATTGTAGTGCATTCCAGCCGATAAGCTGCAGGGCCAGAAACATCAACCCTAACGATACGGTTGCGGTAAGCCAGGCAATAGTTGCCTTGTATTGCTCTGCTTTTTGGGCTCTGCAGGCCAGCCAAATGGTGCCGCTGCTTACCACCAACACACAAGAGCTTACAAAAAAAGAAAAAGGTAAACGGGCGCTGGCGTCTTTAACCGTATATAACTGTGCGCTGGCGTAGGCTACCAGCAATACGCAAAACATAAAAAATATGCCAGAAACTCCCAGATAAGTAAAAAGCACATGAGGGTGCAGCCGCTTTAGAGCGCCTGCCTGCGGTTTAAGTCCAACCCCTACTCTGCTTTCTTTTCCGGATAACATAATTTCTGGTAGTTCTTATTGGTTAAAACTCCGGTTTTTATTTAATGTTTCATTTACCGGCATTTAAGGGCCCAACTTTTTCGCAAATTTAGCACAGTCGGTAAAACGCCTGCCAACGCAACAATCCGGCCTGCCGTCTGTATAAGGAGTATCTATCTCTTGATATAAAGACCATGAAACTATATAAATCGTTGCTTTGCTTTTGCCTGATTTTCTGTGCCTTACAACTCAGGGCGCAGGTAGAGGCTCCATACACCAGCCTCAATAACATAACGCTCACCATACCGGGCCAAAGTATACGCTACTCTTATTTTTCTAACCAATTATTATTCAGGCTAAACCAGGAAACAGCTAAACTAGAAATGCGCGTGCCCATATCGTCTTTCACACCGGCTAACACCGGCAGTCCGCAAATTTTGTTGCAGGAGCTTTTTCTGGCCCGGCAATTTCCGGAGCTGGTAATTACGTTCGATTTACCCATGGAAATGCTGCAACCATTAGACCCAATTGTACAAAACCGCAGGTTAGAGGGTGTGGTGCTGGCGCAGGGCAGGCCACGCGATATAGCTCCGGAAGTTAATTTTATACCCTTGCGCAACGAGTTTACTTTTTCTACTGTGTTCGATTTTAACCTGCGGGACCCGGGTATTGTGCTGCCACAAGCTTACGCAGGCATGGTTTCGGGCCAGGTAGAAGTGGTGATAGAAAAAGCCCGCTGGATTTATCAGACAGACACTGCCAGGTAATTACGTAATTTTCAAAATCAACACTCCAACTTTATAAAACCATAGCAAACTTTGTGTATGGATTTCGTACAAATATAAAATAAACAATATATACATATTTATGTTTTTTTTGATTTTGGCCCTTAAGGCAATTATTTTATGGGTTTAGAAGCCAGAATTATTTCGATTTTAATATTTTTGATTTGCATATTGCCCGGGCCCGATGTTGCGGCGCAGGGCTGCCCGGACGGTTTACTATACCAGGAAAACACTACGCTGGAATATAAAACCTACAAAAAGAAAAAATCTAAACCGACGTATATTTCGCGCCACCAGGTTATTAAACTCCAGCAATTAGAAGACCGCACCCTGGCTCATATAAAGTGCGGCATTTATGAGCGCGACGGCGATCTGGAGTATTCTTTCGATTATTTTATCGGTTGCAAAGACGATAAGCTAATCATCGACAAGGCAATTCTTGGCGATCCGGATAACCTGGTTCTTTTCGACGATAAAGAGTTTTCTTTCGATGGCAAAAACATACATTATCCTGCCAATGCAAAGCCCGGCGACACCTTACGGCAAGCGGCGCATATTGTAGAGGTAAACACCGGCCCCGTAAAAATCGCCACCATTGCTACCGATGCCATTTCCCGGATTGTAGAAGCCGAACAGAATGTCGTAACTCCGGCTGGCACTTTCCGGTGCCTTCGGATTTCGTATGTTACAGAGTTAAAACGCGGCTCCAAAGCCTTCTCTTTCACCTCCCGGAATTATATTGTTGAGTTTGTTACGCCTGGCTTAGGCGTAGTCAGGTCTGAGGTAAGAAAGAAAAGCGGCAAGCTAAAAACCTACACACAATTAGAAAAGCTGGAGAACCCAAAAACCACCCCGCCAGACACCAAAATCTGAAACCAGCGAAGTTGACGAATTGCCGCCAAAAGATTACCTTTGCGGCTCTATCTATTTAACTAAACCATGAAAAAGTTATTTCTTGCCTTTGGCGCCGCCGCCATGTTCGCGGCCTGCTCTCAAAACACAGAAACCACCACAGAGGCAACCACAGAAACAACCCAAACCGGCACCGAAACCGTTGCCACTTACGGCGAAACCATTACCGAAGAAGGCGCCATTAGCACCGAAGAATTACTAAAGCAACTGGAAAACCAGGATTCGGTACAAGTAAAACTGGCGTCGGAAGTACAAAGCAGCTGCACCAAAAAAGGCTGCTGGATGAAGGTAGAAACCGGCGAAGGCCAGGAGCCGATAATGGTGACGTTTAAAGATTATGGCTTTTTTGTACCTGTAGACACCACAAACCCCGAAGTAAACAAAGGCAAAAAGGCAATTATGGAAGGCTGGGCTTTCCGCGAAATAATGTCTGTTGAAGACCAGCGCCACTATGCCGAAGACGCCGGAAAATCGGCCGACGAAATAGCGATGATAACCGAGCCAAAGAAAACTATCTCTTTTGTAGCCGACGGAGTTATTCTGAAAAAATAAATCTAAAAATATTTAGCGAACAGGCAGAAGGAGCATGATTTTCGTGCTCCTTTTGTTTTATCCGCTGGCTTGGTTTGAGTAGATTTGAACTTTATAGCTGCGGGCACCAAAAACAAGAGCATTTGAGGCAATTTTTCACCTTAATTAAATGCTTAGTGCAAAAAAAACAGAAATAAGGCACTTTTGTCTCACTACCCAATACTCACTACCCTATACTATCATGACACCACAAGAGGCACAGAAGCGGATAGAAGAACTCACCGGCCGCCTTCATCACCTCAATTACCAATATTACCAAAACCACGTTTCTGAGGTTTCAGACCGCGAGTTCGACCAAATGCTGCGCGAATTGCAAGACCTGGAAACGCAGTTCCCGGAGTTTCAACAGCCCGATTCACCAACCCTGCGCGTAGGCGGCACCATCACCAAAAACTTCGAAACGGTGGTGCACCGCTATCCCATGCTTTCGCTCAGCAATACTTACAACGAGCAGGAAGTAACCGATTTTGATGGGCGCGTACGTAAAGTTACCGGCGACGATGTGCGCTATGTGTGCGAGCAAAAGTTTGATGGCGTGGCTATTTCGCTGCATTACAGCAACGGCATTCTCACCGCCGCCGTAACCCGCGGCGATGGCACCCGCGGCGATAACATCACCAACAATGCCCGCACCATACGCAATGTTCCGCTGCGTTTGCAACCCGGCAACTGGCCGGCAGAGTTTGAAGTGCGCGGCGAAGTTTTTATGCCCTGGCCAGAGTTTAAACGCATAAACCAGCAGCGCGAAGCCGAAGGCGAAATGCTGTTGGCCAACCCTCGCAACGCAACCTCCGGCACACTTAAACAGCAAAACTCGGCCATAACAGCCGCCCGCAAGCTCGATTTGTTTGTGTACAGCCTCGTAGGCGATAATCTGCCCTTCGCTTCTCACTCCGAAAGCCTGGAAGCGCTAAAAAAATGGGGATTTCCGGTGTCGGATGCCTGGGAAGTTTGCGGCAGCATAGATGAAATAATGGCTTACATAAACAAGTGGGAAACCAAACGCGCCGAACTGCCACTTGCTACCGATGGGGTGGTAATTAAGGTAGATAATTTCGCTCAGCAGGCAGAGCTGGGGTTTACAGCTAAAAGTCCGCGCTGGGCCATTGCCTACAAATACGCCTCAGAACAGGGAATTACAAAACTTAACGACATAGAATACAACGTGGGCCGTACCGGCGCGGTAACTCCTGTTGCTTTACTACAGCCCGTTTTGCTTGCCGGAACCACCGTAAAACGCGCCTCGCTGCACAACGCCAACGAAATAGAGCGCCTCGATTTGCGCATCGGCGATACGGTTCTGGTAGAAAAAGGCGGCGAAATCATTCCAAAAGTTACAGGCGTAGTACTGGAAAGCCGGCCAGAAGAAAGTTTTCCTGTTATTTATCCCGCATCATGCCCTGCCTGCGGCAGCGAGTTAATACGCCAGGAAGGCGAAGCCAACCATTATTGCCCCAACGAAGAGGGTTGTCCGCCACAGCAACTGGCCCGTTTCGAGCACTTTGTATCGCGCAAAGCCATGAACATAGAAGGCTTGGGTCCAGAAACGCTGCAATTGCTCATCAACAAAGGTTTGCTGCAAAACCTGGCCGATATTTACGACCTGAAACCAGAGCAACTCCTGGGCCTGGAAGTAGTTTTTGAGCGCCAGGATACTCCACACGGCGAAGCAAGAAAACCACTTACACGCAGGCTTCAGCAAAAAACCGTAGATAACCTGATACAAAGCATAGAAGCCTCTAAACAGGCGCCGTTCGAGCGCTTGCTTTTTGCGTTAGGAATCAGGCACGTGGGCGCAACCGTTGCGCAAAAACTGGCCGAACATTTTGGCACTATAGATAATTTGGTGCAGGCTACTGAAGAAGAATTAATTGCCGTACACGAAATAGGCGAGCGCATCGCGAAAAGTCTGATGGCTTATTTTGAGCTGCCGCTACACCGCGAAATGATAGCACGTTTGCGCGAAAAGGGCCTGAACCTGGAGGCTGCGGGCGGCAAAAAAGAGGCCGTGAGCAACAAACTCTCCGGCTCTACCTTCGTTATTTCCGGCGTTTTCAGCAAATATGGCCGCGACGAACTCAAAGACATTATTACAGCCAACGGCGGCAAAGTAGTGTCGTCGGTTTCGGCAAAGCTGTCGTATCTGGTAGCCGGCGATAATATGGGCCCGGCAAAGCTCGAAAAAGCCAACAGCCTGGGCGTAAAAATTATTTCTGAAGAAGAATTTGAACAAATGATAAACAGTTAACCCTCGCTCGGCTCTGGCGAGTGTGAGCTACGGCTGGCCTCTGGCCGATTTAAAATGCCGACCAATATTTCACACTCGCCTCTGGCGAGCAAGGGCGCTGAATTAAAAACCCTGGCGAGGCCAAAAAACCTGCCATCACAACCGAAAAAATGGACATAAATAAACTAAAAGGAACCGGCGTAGCACTTGTTACGCCCCTTACAAAAGACGAAGAAATAGACCTGGATGGCTTTCGCAGATTGATTGACCACACCATAAACGGCGGCGTAGATTACCTGGTAATTAACGGCACCACCGGCGAATCTGTAACCACTACTATCAAAGAAAAGCAGGAGTTGCTGGCTTGCGCGCGAGAGCACATAAACGGCCGCGTGCCTGTTGTGTACGGCATTGGCGGTAACAACACACAAGCATTAATAGATCAAATTAAGGAGTTTGATTTTACCGGAATAGATGCGATTTTATCGGTGAGCCCATGCTATAACAAGCCCACACAAATCGGTATTTACCAGCATTATACTAAACTGGCCGATAACTCGCCGGTGCCGGTAATTTTGTAT
>JAFADQ010000220.1 GCA_023424725.1 Bacteroidota bacterium | reverse complement strand
GAACAGAATTGCCTAGCGTAGGAGGATTCGGACAAAAAGGTAATCAGCGTGGCGACAAATCTGACAAAGATTGGTATATAGTTTCTGGATTTTCGCTAAACTATATTCTTAATCCTAATGTAAGAAGCCCGAAGTTCAGATAATAATGAGCTAGCGGGGCCGTTAATAGGCTAATGGCTGTAAATAAAAAAATCTTACGACTCTCTATTGGTCTGCTATGGCTGATAGAGAGTTTTGTTTTAATTGGTTCTGTGCAAGCGCAGGAATCCGATGCGAGGGTGCTCAAGTATATGAGAATCAGTGAGCTCGGTTTTGGTGTGGGCGGGGTAAACTATCAGGGCGATATATCGCCGGAGTATAAGTTTGAGAATAACAGGTTAGGGGCAACTATTTTTTACAGAAAAGTAGTGTCGCAACCGCTTACCCTAAAAATGAACCTCACCGGCGGCTTTTTCCATGCCAACGATAGTTCTGAAACCGGCCGGCCTTTCCAGTTATACCGTGGGGCAGAAATCTCTACTAAACTTATAGAATTTGGCGTTGGTATAGAGTATTATTTCTTCGACTATTATAGCTTTAAGCGGTTTTATCGTTGGTCACCCTACTTTTTTGCCGGGCCAAATCTGATGTATTACGCTACCGACAGAACCGGGAATCCTGCTATGGAAAATGATCAGCAGGAAACAGGTACGCGTGATGGTTTAAATTATTCCCTTACTATGGGAGCTGGCATTAAATTCTCTCTCAACCGTAGCTGGAATATTGGTGCCGAATTTGGCCCCAGATTAGTGCTAAGCAAAGATTTCCTGGATGACTTGACAGAGAACTCAAGTACTGGTGCCCAATTAAGTAATCCTCATAACCGCGATTGGTATTTTTATAATGGTATTTTTGTATCCTATACCTTCTATAAAAACTTCTGCCCAAGTATTTACAGAAATAATACCGACTTCATCTTCGATTAAGAAATACATTCCTGCCTGTTTAATGCAAAGGTTTTCTTAACTTGCGCCTTCATTTTCTTTGAATTCATGTCGTCGCAAGAGAAAATCGATGTCCACAATTTACCACGCCATATTGCCGTTATAATGGACGGGAATGGCCGTTGGGCAAAGAAAAAGGGCAATATGCGTATTTTAGGGCACCAGAATGCTATAGAAGCAGTTCGCGATACTGTAGAGGGTGCCGCCGAAATTGGAGTAGAATACCTTACTCTTTATGCTTTTTCTACCGAAAATTGGAAGCGCCCAAAAATGGAAGTAGATGCTTTAATGCATCTGCTGGTATCTACCATAAGAAAAGAAACGGCTACTCTCTCAAAAAATAATATCCGGTTGCAGGCAATAGGCGATATGGATAGTTTACCCAAAAGTTGCCAGAGAGAGCTGAAGGAAGCCATAGAAATTACGCGGAATAATACCCGTATGACACTGGTGCTGGCTTTAAGCTATAGCGGCCGCTGGGATATTACACAGGCCACCCGCAGAATAGCTAATGATTTTAAAGCAGGAAATATTGCTGCGGAGGCCATAAATGAGGCCACTATAAGCCAATATTTATCTACTGCAGGAATGCCTGAGCCTGAGTTACTGATAAGGACAAGTGGAGAACTCCGGATCAGTAACTTTTTACTTTGGCAACTGGCTTATACAGAATTATTTATTACAGATTTGCTGTGGCCTGATTTCAGGCGGGAGCATTTACACCAAGCTATTCTTTCTTATCAGGCGCGCGAAAGACGCTTCGGAAAGACAAGCGAACAATTAACCCCTTGATTATAATGTCCTTGTTCAGGATAATCTCATTCCTAATTCTATTCCTGGTAGCTGGTAGCAGCTTCGCTCAGATCAGGTTTAACTCTGGTTCGTCTTTTGAGATGGACTACACAAACCCCCGCAAGTTCGAAATTGGTGGCATTACTGTTAGTGGTGCTAAATTTCTGGATACCGATGCCCTGATCTCTATTACCGGATTAAAAGTTGGCGACCAGATAACCGTGCCA
The DNA here is from genome assembly GCA_023424725.1 of Bacteroidota bacterium. Lineage (GTDB taxonomy): Bacteria > Bacteroidota > Bacteroidia > Cytophagales > Hymenobacteraceae > JAFADQ01. The sequence continues at coordinate 4,220 of JAFADQ010000220.1, read as the reverse complement.
GGCGACCAGGTGAGCAAGGCAATTCAGAAGTTATGGGATCAGGGAATTCTGGGAGATATAGAAGTAACAGCATCTAAGATCGAAGGAAATTATATTTTTCTGGATTTTAAACTTACAGAGCGCCCCCGCCTTTCTAAATTTACTTTTACAGGTATTAGTAAATCTAATGCCGATGATCTCCGGGAAAAAATACGGCTGATTAGAGGCAAAGTGGTTACCGAATCGCTGGTAGATAATACCCGTAGCACGGTGCGCAAATACTACATCGGTAAAGGGTTTATGAATGTGAAGGTAAATATCCGGCAGGAACGTGATAGTACTCTTGCCAATTCTGTAATCCTGATCATAGATGTAGACAAAAAGAAAAAGGTTAAGATAGGTAATATAACCTTTGCGGGTAACGAATCTATTCCTGATAATAAGCTAAAGAAGAGCATGCGCAACTCAAAAGAGAAGCGCTTTTACAAACTTCTTACCTCCTCAAAATTTATACGCTCAGGCTATGAAGAAGACAAGCTTTCTGTAGTTAACAGGTATAATGCAGAGGGTTTCCGCGATGCCTTTATTATTTCCGATACTGTTTACACCGCAGATAATGGCCGCCTCAATATTCATCTGGAGGTAGACGAAGGTCCTAAATACTATTTCCGTAACATAACCTGGACAGGCAATTACATTTACGACGATAATTACCTGAGCAGTATTCTGGGCATTAAAAAGGGTACTATTTATAGCAAAGACATACTCGATAAAAGGCTAAACTATAACCCGTCGGGTCTGGATATTACATCGCTTTATATGGACGATGGTTATCTGTTCTTTAGCATAGATCCGGAAGAAATTCTGGTAGAAGGCGATTCTATCGACATAGAAATGCGGATTTATGAGGGCGCGCAAGCCCGGATAAATGCGGTAAACGTTTCTGGAAACACAAAAACCAGCGACCATGTAATTTTGCGCGAACTTCGCACGGTGCCTGGCCAGAAATTCAGCCGTTCAGATCTTATCAGATCGCAGCGCGAACTGGCTCAGCTAGGCTACTTCGATCCGGAGCAAATTGGTATTAACCCAATTCCCAATCAGGCTGAGGGAACTGTAGACATTAATTATACGGTTGTAGAGAAGCCCAGCGATCAGATAACTCTTTCAGGTGGATGGGGCGGTGGTCTTGGTGCAGTTGGTACAGTGGGCCTTGTTTTCAATAATTTCTCTATGCGGAAAATAGGGAAGTTTAAAGAATGGGGCGGTCCTTTACCATCCGGCGATGGACAACGCCTAGCCTTAAACGCACAAGCAAGTGGTTTACGCTATCAATCTTACTCATTATCGTTTACAGAACCTTGGTTGGGAGGTCGCAAGCCCAATTCGTTTACGGTAAGTCTTAACCGGTCTATTCAGAACATAATTAGAGGAACTGAAAGAGAAGGGTCGCTAAAAATGACGGGAGCATCGGTTAGCCTGGGCCGCAGGTTGCGCATACCAGACGACTTCTTTGTGCTGAGCCACACAGTTTCCTATTACCGCTACGATTACAATAATTATGCTGTGTTCCCTGGTTTATCTAATGGCGCGTCGCACAATATTTCATTTGTAAATACATTATCCAGGAATAGTATCGATAATCCAACGTATCCGCGCAGAGGGTCGGCGGTTTCGCTAAGCCTGAACCTTACTCCGCCTTACTCGCTTTTTGATCAGGAACGTGATGGGTATAAGTGGATTGAATTCCATAAATGGATGTTTGATGCGCAGTGGTATATGCAGCCGGTGCAACAACTGGCACCAAAATTGGTATTAAATGCAAGAGCGCACTTTGGTTTTATAGGCCGTTACAGACCTGAAGTTGCCATTGGCCCCTTCGAGCGTTTTGAACTTGGGGGCAGCGGCCTTGGTGGTTTTGGAGGATTTTTGCTGGGAACAGAATTTGTAGGCCTTCGCGGATATGACGACAGATCGCTGAATGCAAATGGCTTTAGAGGGGTGGCATACAATAAATTTGTAATGGAAATGCGCTATCCGTTATCGCTTGCGCCAACTGCAACCGTTTATTTGCTTGCATTTGCAGAGGGTGGTAACAACGTAGCCAATTACGAAGAGTTTAATCCGTTTAACCTTTACCGCTCGGCTGGGGTGGGAGCACGTATATTTATGCCTGCCTTTGGTTTAATTGGTTTTGATTGGGGTTACGGATTTGATGAGGTGCCGTATGCAATACCTGGCCACAACAAAGGTCAGTTCCACTTCATGATTGGGCAGCAATTCAGATAAGAAAAGGCGGTGTTGGTAAGAAAAATGAATTTTTAACTTAAATTGCATCATTAAAATGAAAAATATAATTGCAAGTATAGTGCTGGTTTTGCTGGCCTGCACAACATCTTTCGGCCAGAAATTCGGTTATGTAGATTCTGAATTTGTGCTAAGCAAAATGACAGCTTATGCCAATGCGCAGAAAGAGCTAGACAGATTATCGGCCAACTGGCAGAAAGAGATAGAAACGATGTATAAAGACATCGAGAAGATGTACCAGAACTATCAGGCCGAAGAAGTACTGCTAACTGAAAAGATGAAGAAGGAGCGCCAGGAGGCGATTGTTCAGAAAGAGCAGGAAGTAAAAGATTATCAGAAAAAGATTTTCGGGTTTGAAGGCCAGCTGTTTAAAAAGCGCCAGGAATTGGTTAAACCTGTACAGGATCAGGTTTTTGAAGCTGTAGAAAAGGTAGCTAAAAGTAAATCGTTGCAAATCGTGTTCGATAAATCAGGCGATCTGGTGATGATATATACCAACCCTATACATGATTATACAGATTATGTGCTGGAAGAGCTTGGGTTGCAGCCAACCACGCGCACATCGGGCACTCCGGGCCAGTCTACCTCTCCGGAAGTGAACCCAACCCCGCCTCCGGGCTCTAAAACCAACCAGGAGCAGCCGCGCCCGGGTAGCAATGTGGCACAGCCCGGCAGGCCCGGCGCTAAATAAATTTCAACCGTTATTTCACATACATCAGAATATGAACAAAGTAAAATATTTCGCATCGCTGGTATTATTAACCGGGGCATTTGCCTGCCAGGCCCAGCCGCAAGTAAAAGAAGAGCCAAAAGCACCGGTAGCGGTAGAAGAAAAAAAAACGCCTCAGGTAGCAGAACTGAAAATTGGCTATACCAACGTAGATTATGTGCTGAGCATGATGCCGGAGAGCAAGCAAATAGAATCGGAGCTGCGTACCTATACCACGCAGTTAGAGCAGCAGTTGCAATCTAAAATTAAAGATTACGAAGGCAAAATGAAGGCGTACGAAGCTGGCGCCGCTGCCATGACCGACGTAATTCGTGCCGATAAAGAAAAGCAGATAATGAACCTGCGCGGCGAAATAGAAGAGTTTCAGCGCAATGCCGACGCCTCTATCCAGAAAAAGCAGCAATCGCTGCTGGAGCCCGCTTTAGATAAGCTGCAGAAGGCGATAGATCAGGTAGCAAAAGATAACGGCTATACGTATGTATTTAATTCTGATGCCGGCTACGGAACAACACCTATTTTGCTACATGGCCCCGACGAGCACAATATCTCAGACCTGGTATTAAAGCACATGGGCGTAAATGTACCCGCGAAAGACAGCACAAATGTGGCGCCTGCAGCCAAAACGCCACAAGCACCGGCTAACAAACCGGCTGGCAATACAGGCAAAAAGAAATAATTAATTTTGAATTTTATAAGCAGGAGCCGGGCAATTGTCCGGCTTTTGTTTTTTACCTGCCAGGTTTTTAAGCTGCAACGGCCATTTTTTTGCCTGCTGCAGCCTAATTACCGGTATATTTGTAAACGGCGATAAGCAAGACCTTCTCACCACGCCAAAATACATTTTTGAATGAAAGCTGAAGAGCCCGAATTAATAGACGATCAGGACGAATTATACGAGCATCACCGGATAGTTTTAGATCCAAAGCAATCGCTTATCAGAATAGATAAATTTCTGATGGACCGGTTGCCGAATGCTACCCGCAATAAACTACAGAATGCCATAGACGCGGGCGCTATAAGGGTAAACGATAAGACTATTAAGGCCAGCTATAAGGTAAAGCCGCTCGATGTAATAACGGTTGCCCTCGCGCATCCGCCCCGCGATACTGAGGTTATTCCGGAAAATATCCCCCTTAATATTATTTACGAAGACGAGGATGTATTGCTGGTAAATAAAGAACCGGGCATGGTGGTGCATCCGGCG
>JAFADQ010000175.1 GCA_023424725.1 Bacteroidota bacterium | reverse complement strand
TAACCCGCGGTGTGTAAACAATACTTCCGGATCTTTATCGAAAAGATAACGGTAGTTTTCCGGTACTTCGTTGCCGGCATGTTCGCAGGTTAATATCAGGTTAGGCATCGGGTAAAAATTGCCGGTTTTCGTTTAGGCAGTTACATAATTCTTCGTACACAAAATGCAACTGCTGGCGGGTAGGAGTGGTGGTGCCGAGCGCTTTTTTTATGCGTGCCGATAATGTTCCGGAGTACAAAATTACGTTAAGCGCATTATGGTAATGCGCAAATTCTTCGGTGTTAATCACTTCCGAAAACAGGTGCTTCCAAAGGTCTTTCGCCAGCATTTCTTCCGCCTCAATTCCGAAAAGTTTTAAGAAAGCAGCGTTGTTGATCGTAGTTTCTTCCCCGTGCTTTACAGTTCTTAAAAATATATCTGCCAATGGTGTTTCGTGCAGTGTTTTTTGGGCCTCGCAGGTGCTCCATTTTTCAGAGATTAAGGCTTTTATTACTTCTACCGCAAACACGGCAATGGCAATATCTGCTTTCGGGCATTCCTGTATATCTATTACCCGTATCTCAATCGTGTTTCTATCGAACCGGGCAATGGCGCCGCGCGAATTAAGCCACTCTTCCTGCATTATGTTTTCGGGGTCGTGCGGTTTGATGGCTTCGTAAAGCGGATCGAAAATTCCGGCTTGGTACTCTGCTTTTGTAAACACTTGTTCGGGTATTACCTGCCCGGCAATTTGAGGTATTTTAGCCTGGTTGTTACGGTACACTTCAAGGCGGTAATCTGCAAAATCTTTTACCTGGCTTTCGGCAATAGGAGAAGCTGCTGCCAGGGCTGGTAAAATTGGCAGCACAAGCCGTATGGCGGCATGCAGTTTGCCAAATTCTTCATCATCTGCAAAGGGCAAATTAATGTGGGTGCTCTGCAGGTTTGCCCAGCCGTGGCCACTGCAATTAAATATGCGGTTATATGCTTCGTAAACCGCGCTGTAGTCGTGTTCCCAGAGTTTCATTTCTGAGTTCGGATCCATCCAGGGGTGCATGGCTGTGGGCATCAATTTTCCGTGCATGGGAGCCAAAATCTGGTTTATATGCTGCACATGGTTATGAAAATTTTGCTCTAAGCCCAGTATGCTTTTCGCGGGGCCGTTTGTTTTTAGCTCTATAACATGCAGCACCAGCTCGTTGCTCCACTCCAGCTCGCCCATCTCGGCATCGCTTACATATTCGCCGGCAATGTGGTGCAAAATTTTGTCGGTTACGGGCAGTACCGATAAGGTTTCTTTATCTACAATCATGTACTCCAGCTCTATGCCGTAGCCCTCGAAAAGGTGGAGTATGCAGGTGGTGCTCATGCGGCTTTACCTTTTTTCTTTTGTTCTATTCGCTTTAAAAAAACCTCCATAATACGTTTGTAAAGTTCGTTTTTCAGCATTTTGTCTTCTATTCCGGCGTCCAGGTTCGGGTTGTCGTTTACCTCAATTACGTAGGCTTTGCCGTCTATTTCTTTCATATCTACGCCATACAAACCATCGCCAATTAGGTTGGCGGCGTGTACGGCTGCATCTAATACGGCTTTTGGTACATCTTCCAGCGCGAAGGTTTCTGTTTTTCCGTGCCGGTTGTTGCCTTTTTTCTCTGAATTAATAATTTGCCAATGCCCGTTTGCCATGTAATATTTGCAGGCGTACAATGGTTTTTTATCCAGCACGCCAATGCGCCAGTCGTAATCGGAGGGTAAGTATTCCTGCGCGATTATCAGGTCCGATTTTTCGAGCATCTGCTTTATTTTCGGCTCCAGTTCTTCTTCGGTTTTTGCCTTTGTAACGCCTTCGGAAAATGCGCTGTCGGGCCTTTTCAGAATAACCGGAAGCGAAAAGTTATCGAGCACCTGGCCTATGTTGTCGCGGGTAATGATCATGGTTTTTGGTGTGCTGACTTTGTGCAGATCCAGGAGTTCCCAGAGGTACACTTTGTTGCTGCAGCGCATAATAGATTCGGGGTCGTCTATCACCACCAGGCCTTCTACGGCGGCGCGGCGGGCAATGCGGTAGGTGTAATGATTTACATTAGTGGTTTCGCGAATAAAGAGAGCATCGTACGCGGTTAGGTGCGCGCATTCGTCTTTTGTAACTGCCCATGCCCGAATGCCCAAAGCGTCGGCAGCGCGGATAAACTTTTTTATAGCTTCTTTATTAGATGGGCAATCTACCTCGTCGGGGTTAACCAGTATGGCAAGATCGTGCTCGTAAACTGCCAGTTTTTTAAACGTTTGGCGCTTGTTAAAAAAAAATTCTTCGGCGGCTTTCGCGGTAAGCTCTATTTCTTTCTCAGACAAACCTTTTGCCGATAGCGGATCTACATCCTGCAAAAACCAGCGGTTATTTTTTCTGGTAAAAAATGCTTTTAGCAACGGCGACGGAAAGTGCTGAAACAAACTGTTGCCAAATTGCTGAAACCTGGTTTCCAGAGATTTTCCGAAAGCAAATAATACTTCGCATTTTTCATCTTTCTGGCCGTTTAATGCTTTTTGCATCTGCTCGTCCAGCTCTTCAGATTTTATACGAATTATAGACTGCGTTTTAGAGTCCTGAATGGTTAGAATATCCGGATAAACTTCGTGCCCGCGCGCCTCGGCCAAAAGCGACACATAATACCCATCGCTCTGGTATCTGAAAGAACGGCACATATTAAGCACCGTTGCGCCTTTAAGTTGTACATAGGCCGGGTCGTGCAAATAGTTTTTGAGGGTTACTACTTCTACCCCCCGCACCTTAACCGGAAAGTCTTTCTGGTGGTTTACCACCGCTAAAATTGCCATATTTACTTGTAAGATATGTTTACTTAGTCACTGCGTTTTCCAGTGGCTTGTCTTGCCGCTCGATAACCAAAAAATTAGCATCGAAGGTCATTATGCCCAGCATAATAGAGTTTATTACCCGGTCTATATTTACATTGTATAGCTGATTCTCGAAGGGGTTTACCCGCAACGGATCTGCTACCAGAATTTCGCGTTTTTCTTCGTCGTAGCCTCTAAGTACCACAAAGTGGCCCATCGGGAAACCTCGTAAATCGTCGAACTCGCCATCGGTTTCGCGGGGCCAGCGGTAGAGGTACGTGGCATTAAGTCCGGTAATGATCGGGGTATTTTTATCGAGGTATTTGCGTAGTAATTTGCGGTTCAATTCCTGAAATTTTATTTGCCCGCCTTTCTCCAGAAACTTTGTGTATGCTACGCTTGCCCACTGCACTTTCTGGTTAGATTTATACTCTAATTGGGCCATCAGTTTTTGCTTTAAGTCTACACCCGGCAAAAACCATGACGGGTCGAAAACCTGAAGGTTGTAGGTATAAATGGTGGCATTATAGCCTCGCTGCAGCGCATGAAACCCAAGCATTACGGCCAGCGTTCCTCCCGATTCGAGCGTAGGAATTTCGGGGATCAGATTCATCAGATCCAGCTCGTCGCCATAAAACTTATAAATTGCATGCAGGCAGGTAGCTCCACAGGTTTCGTCGTCGGGTTGAGGCAAAATCTCCAGCTCCAGTGCTTGCATTTGGTGCAGTTTTAGTTAGTACAATGTAAGGCTAACTGATACGGGCAACGGCAAATTATGTTAGTATTTACTCATTTATGCGCTTTTATAAACCTGGCCCCAAGTGCTTAAGAATTTAGTAGATCTGTAAATTTTTTATTGGCCTGCAACGGCCAATAAAACGGCCGCCGCAGGCCAATAAAAA
>JAFADQ010000111.1 GCA_023424725.1 Bacteroidota bacterium | reverse complement strand
TTTGGAAAGGAAGCCAGATTGCCCAACAGCAGCAGTTAACCAATGTGGCTTTTCTGAGAACCCAGGCCGAACTTATTACCGGCCATTTCGCGGCAGGAGAGGTGTCTGAGATTTGGATAACCTTCCCGGACCCGCGCCCAAAAGACGCCGACGAACCGAGACGATTAACCAGTCCGAAATTTCTGGAATTATACCGGCAAATCTTAAAGAAAGACGGTATAATCCGCTTTAAAACCGACAACCGGCCCTTGTTCGATTATACCTTAGAGGTGCTGCAAAGCCTGAATATAGAGCCGTTAGACTGTACTTTCGATTTTTATAATTCAGAATTAAAAGACCTGGTGCACGGCATAAAAACCACTTACGAAAGCCGCTACGTGCAGCAAGGGCTATCTATTAATTATTTGTCTTTTAAGTTTTAATAAACAGGTTTTTTTTAATTGATCCAGGTCCCAGATTTCTTTGCAGCCTGTATTTTGATATAATTGGTGATTTTTAAATCGTAAAAGCGACCAATACGTTTGCTGCTAATCTTCTTCTGGTTGCAGCAGTTCCAGCATATCCGCCAGATCGTCGAAATTGCGGAGGCCGGGTTTTATTTCGTGCCCGCCCTTAAGACACACGCCAGCCGGTTCTGCTTGCTGCAGTATGGCAAGCAGGTTAGTAGCGTTTAAACCAAAGCCAATAATTACCGGAAATTTAGCGCACAGGTCGCGGAGAAGAGATACATAATCAGCAGAAATTTCTTCCGTATTTTCAGAATCAATTAAAAAATATTCGGCCTTGCCGTTATAATCCTCCATTAAAGCTTTAAGCCGGTCCGCGCTTTTTTCGTTATCAAAAGTAAGTTTAATGATAACCGGTTTTTCTATCTGCTTTGCATCGCTGGCTGTATAGTTCTGGTTTAAAAGCACAAAATCTAACTGATGCTCTGCAGCCAGTTTGTTTATTTCCTGCACGCTGGTAGTTGTAAATTCTGCCAAAAACAGAACGCCTGCAACCCAGCCGGTTAGCTCTTTAAACGTACTTTCGGAAATGGAGCTTGGTTGGTCTGGTTCGAGTGTAAAACCCAGTACATCGGCGCCCATTCCGGCGCAATAGCGTGCATCGCTCAGGTTGGTTATATTATTGATTATTACGAAGGTGTTTAACGCCATACTAATAAATTGTGGGAGCTTTGGAGGTTAAAAATTGCCTAAAGGCGATACAAATAACTTATCGCCGAGGCTGTGCATCAGCATAATATCTACAAACCAGGTAGGTTTAGCAAAATAATCAACCGATTCGCGATCTGAAACGCTTAGCTGTTGTGGCAGCATAAATCCGCCTTCCAGCATTATGCTCATTTGCTTTTTTGGGGTGAAGGTAGTTGCCAAACCGTGCCTGAAACCTAAACTATTAAACCGGGCTGCTCTGGTTTCTGTTTCTGTTTGAATCTCTACAATGGCCGGCCTTGCCGATAAGGTACTCTGCAGGGCAACATTTATTTTTGGGTGAGCCTGGTAAGACAAGCGCATCTGCACCGGAAACATTACATAAAACGTGATTTCTTTATACGGTTTGTAATAGTAGCCAAATGCCGGAATAGGAAGCACCAGATCCTGACTCGCGAAAAAGCCTAAGCCGTATAAATACCCTTTGTGCAGGCCTTTTAAATGAGCTCTGGCCACCGCGCCCAAAATATTAAATGCAGGCTTAGACGGATTTTTCTGCCCGATAGCCATCGTTCCTCTAACTCCATACACCCAAACTCCTGTTCCGAGACCTGCTTTTACACCAATAAAACCTCCGGCGGCCACATAACTACTGCTCGATTTCCGGCTAAGGCTGCCGTTTTCGTGCAGCGAATCCTGCAACCCTGAAAAAGCAACCTGTTGGTATCGGCCATAAAAATTCCCCATTATTTGATGTACGCGGGCTTCAAAAGGCTCTCTGTTTATGCCCACAGAGGTATACAAAGGCACTGTTAAGCCAATGTAAGGCGATGGCAGCGTAACGGTTGTTTCCTGAATTTTTGCCGGACCGATATGTTCGTAACCTACCCAGCCGTTTGGTTTAAACAAAAAGTTAATGGGCAGGCTTTGGGCTGCGGCAGCCAAAAACAGGGCTGGTACAAGGCAAAAAGCCAGCGTAAAAACAGCCTTTTTTGCTGCCGGGGGCAATAGAACGGCTAAATATAGTTGCACCTTAATTTCGTATCTTTGTGCCATTGCACTATTTCTGTGATTGGGCAGTTAAAGTATCAAAAGTAGTGCATTTATAGAAACATTCAGCAGTATGAGTACCAAAGGCAGAGTTTTAGTGGCCATGAGTGGGGGAATTGATAGCTCGGTAGCGGCGGTTATGCTGCACGAACAGGGCTATGAGGTAGTTGGTATGACCATGAAAACCTGGGATTATGCTACCAGCGGAGGCTCTAAAAAAGAAACCGGTTGCTGCAGTCTCGATTCTATAAACGATGCCCGCAATATAGCTGTTCAGCTTGGTTTCCCGCATTTTATTATCGATATCCGCGAAGAGTTTGGCGATTATGTTATTAATCATTTCACAGATGAGTACCTGGCCGGCCGCACGCCAAACCCCTGCGTAATGTGCAACACCCATATTAAATGGGATGCCCTGCTGCGCCGCGCCGACCAGTTGGGCTGCGAATTTATCGCTACCGGCCACTACGCCAATATCAGGAATGAAAACGACCGGTATGTAATTTCTAAAGGCATTGACGAAAATAAAGACCAGTCGTATGCTTTATGGGGAATTTCGCAGCAAAGCCTTGCCCGCACCCTGTTTCCGCTTGGTAATTTACATAAATCAGAGATTTACGCTTTCGCCAAAGAAAGAGGTTTTACCGAGCTGGTGAACAAATCCGAATCGTACGAAATTTGCTTTATTCCCGATAACGATTACCGCGGTTTTCTGAAGCGCCGGATTCATGGCCTGGAAGAGCAGGTGGCCGGCGGCGAATTTGTGCTGGAAGACGGATCTGTAGTGGGCAAGCACGAAGGTTACCCGTTTTATACCATTGGCCAGCGCAAAGGTTTAGGAGTTGCTCTTGGTTTTCCGGCGTACGTTACGCGTATTATAAAAGATCAGAACAGGGTTGTGCTGGGCAATTACGACGAGCTGGCCCGCAATGCCATGTGGGTGGGTAAATTAAATATGGGCAAATATGCCGATGTAAAAGATGCGCCTCTGCAAACTATTACCAAGGTTAGGTATAACGATAACGG
>JAFADQ010000053.1 GCA_023424725.1 Bacteroidota bacterium | reverse complement strand
GTAGCCGTACGGATGGTCTTCTACCATCATGGCCAGGCGCTTATCGGCCGGGTCCATAGACGGCCCTTTGGGCACGGCCCAGCTTTTTAGCACGCCTTCGGCCTCCAGCCTGAAATCGTAATGCAGCGTGCTGGCCTGGTGGCGCTGCACCACAAAGCGCAAGTCGCCCGCGCCTGCTTTTTTGCTGCCCGCAGGTTCGGGAGTTTGTTCAAAATCGCGTTTTTTATTGTACTTGTCCAGCGTCATTATTACAAGGCCAAAAATAATTACAGCCGATGCCGGCATTTACAAAAACCGGTTTTTAGTTGTACGAAGCGTTTGGCGTAAAGATTAATTATTTCTTAGCCGATGTAACGCCGCCTGCCTGGCCTGCAATATTGCCGCCGCAATATACTATTCTGAACATATTATTGCCTTCCGGCCGAAAACAAAGTGCGAAGATTACGGACTTTAGCAAATTATACAACCTAAACCGGAAGTATTATTCTGATTAAGTTAGATTTACCTCTTGCCCGCAAACAAAAACAGCCCTGAATAATGGCGGGCTGCGGAGACCAAAAAACAGGGCAATTCAGGCAAAAAAGATAAACAGCAGCGCGATAAAAAGCAGCAGGCCCAGGTACATAATCAGATCGTTCTGTATGTATTCTTTGTATTTGTCGTACGTGTCGCGCAGCTTTTTCAATAATGTGAGATTGGAAGTGCAAAGGTAAAAAATTGAGTGGTTTTTTTTTACCTGAACCGGGGTGCGAAGATTTGGTGCTTCGCAGGTGTGTTTTTGCCCCTCACAGCGTTATTTGTCTGAACCTAGATTAATAGAACGAAAGGAAGGACTAGGATTACCGGGATTTCATTGGCAATTTCATAGCCCATCACAAGAATTAGAAGAATCATAGTTTAAGCAGAACGTGTAACTAACCAGGTAGAAAAACATCCCGATTGCCGCGCTGTCGCTCGCAATGACAGGTTCGGGCGGGCAGTGCATGGTTTGCTCTTCCATCTTCAACCTTCAAACTTCTATCCTTCAAACTTCCCTCCTGCCGTGCATTTCCCAACTTTTCTTCTTTTCTTACACCTGCAAAAAGGGGCCTCGCAGCATTTTTCATTTCCGGGGCAGGGCTTTTTTGTGTAATTTCGTGGTCTATTTTGGGTAATTATGAGTTCGAGAGCAGAGAAGAGATGGGTACAGAAAGAACAACCGGAGGCAGAAAAAGTCGCTACCCTGGCCGCCGAGCTTAAAATTAACCCCATTATCGCCAACATTCTCTGCCAGCGCGGCATTTGCACTTACAACGAGGCATTCGCTTTTTTCCGCCCAAAAATAGAGCACCTGCACGACCCTTTTCTGATGCAGGACATGGCCGCCGCCGTAAACCGCCTTACCAGCGCCCTGGCCAAACAAGAAAAACTGCTTATTTACGGCGATTACGATGTAGACGGCACCACTTCGGTAGCGCTGGTGTACGGCATTCTGGCCAATTACTTTACTAACATAGAGTTTTACATCCCCGACAGGTTTACCGAGGGCTACGGCGTATCGAAGCAGGGCGTGGAGTGGGCGCACCAAAACGGCTGCTCGCTTATTATCGCCTTAGATTGCGGCATAAAATCGGCCGACAAAGTGGCGTATGCTACCGAGCTGGGCATCGATTTTATTATCTGCGACCACCATTTGCCCGAAGAATACCTGCCCAAAGCCGTTGCCGTTTTAGACCCAAAACGCACCGATTGCCCGTACCCATACAAAGAGCTCTCGGGCTGCGGCATTGGCTTTAAGTTTATGCAGGCCTTTTGCGAGCAAAATAGCCTCTGCATCGAAAAGCTTTACTCTTACCTCGACCTGGTGGTAGTAAGCATTGCCGCCGATATTGTGCCCATTACCGGCGAAAACCGCATTTTGGCCTACTACGGCCTGGAGGTGCTAAACCGCAACGAGCGCCCTGGCCTGGTGGCGCTAAAAGAGCTGGCCGGCATAAAAGGCGATATGGAGATAAGCCAGATAGTATTTGGTTTCGCGCCCCGCATAAACGCTGCAGGGCGCTTGGGCGATGCCAAGCGCTCGGTAGAAATGCTGCTGGCCCAATCCGTAGACGATGCCTTTGCCAAAGCCGAAATTATAGACGAAACCAACCGCGAGCGCCGCACCGTAGATACCCACATAACCCGCGAGGCCCTGGAAATGATAGAGCAGGACGAGTTTTTGCGCGAATCGAGCTCTACCGTTTTGTATAAAGAAGACTGGCAAAAAGGCGTGGTAGGCATTGTAGCGTCGCGCTGCATAGAAAAATACTACCGGCCCACCATTATTCTTACGCACTCTAACGAGCTGGCCACCGGCTCGGCGCGCTCGGTTGTCGGGTTCGATCTGTACAGCGCTTTGTCGGAATGTTCTGATTTGCTGGAGCAGTTTGGCGGCCACATGTATGCTGCGGGGCTCACTTTAAAGCCCGAGAACGTAGAAAAATTCAGGCTGAAGTTTGAAGAAGTAGTTGCCCGCAAAATCACGACAGACCAGCGTACGCCTCAGATTGAAGTAGATGCCGTGCTGCCGCTAAGCATGATCACACCAGGCTTTTACAAGATCATTAACCAAATGGCGCCTTTCGGGCCTGGCAACATGCAACCCGTGTTTGTAACCGAAGGCGTGCAAGACACCGGCGACAGCCGCGTTGTTGGCGAAAACCACCTGAAGCTAAGCCTGTACCAAAATGGCCGCATGGCCGAGGGCATTGCTTTCGGCATGGCCGATTATTACGCCGGAGTAGCCTCGGGCCGCCCGTTTGATGTGTGCTATTGTATAGAAGAAAACCACTTTAGGGGCACCGTAACGCTGCAATTAAAGGTGAAGGATATTAAGTTTAGAGTGGTTGAACACGATTTATAGGAGTAAAGGATAGACAGGTTTTTTTAATCCTGAATATTTTTTAATTTTTTCAATCGTGTTCAAAATATACAAATCCCGGCAATCCTGAAATCCTTCCATCGAGTTCAACCCGCGCCTTTAACGACCAAACTCCCCGCAGGTTTCAAAATTTAATTTATTCTTCTTTTTACTTGCATTTTTTCTGCAAGGCTTTACCTTTACCAACTGGAAGCAGCTGGCTTTCAGATAGTTCTTTTTGTTTAACCTAAAACCCATTTGCCATGACGGAATTCGATTCGTTGCACGTGAAAAATATTGCGCTGCTCGGCCATGCAGGTTCCGGCAAGACCACTCTTGCCGAAACAATGCTGTATGAGGCCGGGCTTATCACGCGAAGAGGTACAGTAGAAGACAAAAATACTGTATCGGACTACCACGAAATAGAGCACGAGCGGGGCAACTCCGTGTTCTCTACCACACTGCACACCACCTGGCGGGGCTACAAAATCAACATTATAGATACCCCCGGCTACGACGATTTTGTAGGCGAACAAGTCTCGGCACTTCGTGTGGCCGATACCGGAGTAATGCTGCTGAATGCGCAAATGGGAGTAGAGGTTGGCACCGAGCTGATCTGGGAATACACCGAAGCTTTCCGTACGCCCATGATCTTTGCCGTAAACCAGTTAGACCACGACAAAGCCGATTTCGAAAAAACAGTAGAAGAAGCACGCGAGCGCTTTGGCCGGAAAGTTACGGTAGTGCAATACCCACGGCAGCAGGGCATCGGTTTTCATGAGATCATAGATGTGCTGAAAATGACCATGTATAAGTTTACCGACGAAGGAGGAAAGCCTGAAAAACTGCCCATCCCGGACGAAGAGCGAGCCAAGGCCGATTACCTGCACAACGAACTTATCGAGACGATTGCCGAAAGCGATGATGGCCTGATGGAGCTCTATTTTGAAAAGGGCAGCCTGAACGAGGACGAAATGCGCAAAGGCCTGAAAACGGCCATGATAAACCACGAAATTTTTCCGCTCTTTTGTTTATCGGCCAAGCGCAACATGGGCAGCGGCCGGCTGATGGGTTTTATAGATAACGTAGCGCCCTGCCCTAAAGAAATGCCGCCCCAAAAGCTCAAAAACGGCCAAACCTTAGAATGCAAAACCACCGGCGATCCGTGCATTTTCATCTACAAAACCATATCGGAGCCGCACCTGGGCGATATGGCGTTCTTTAAAGTATTTTCCGGCGAGATTTCTACCGGCATAGAACTGGTAAACGAAACCACCGGAAGCCTCGAAAAAATAAACCAGCTTTATAAAGTAGAAGGCCACAAGCGCATTCTGGTAGATAGCCTGGCCGCCGGCGATATTGGCGCGACTATAAAATTAAAAGGCACGCACACCAACAATACCCTGCATGCCAAAGGCCGCGAAATGGAGTTGCTTCCTATTCAATTCCCCGAGCCGACCATTACCACCGCCATTGTGCCGCGTGGCAAAGCCGACGAAGAAAAACTGATAGCCGCACTGCACAAACTACAGGAAGAAGACCCGACTTTATTGGTAGAAAACTCTCAGGAACTGCGCCAGATACTTGTGCAGGGCCAGGGAGAGCTGCATTTGGCCGTAATGCAATGGAAACTGGAGCACATTTTTAAGATAGAAACCAAACTGGTAAAACCCCGAATCGCCTATCGCGAAACCATCCGTAAAGCTGTAAAATCCGATTACCGGCACAAAAAGCAAAGCGGCGGAGCCGGTCAGTTTGCCGAAGTACACATGCTGGTAGAGCCATATTACGACGGAATGCCCGAGCCCGAAGGCTTAACAATTCGCGGAAAAGAAGAACACGAACTGCCTTGGGGCGGCAAGCTGGTTTTTTATAACTGCATAGTAGGCGGCGCCATAGATAACCGTTATTTACCGTCTATTCAGAAAGGAATATTAGAGAAACTGCACGACGGCCCGTTAACCGGCTCGCATGTGCGCGATGTGCGCGTTTGTGTGTAC
>JAFADQ010000051.1 GCA_023424725.1 Bacteroidota bacterium | reverse complement strand
CCTTCAGGCCGGTTTGGGGTGGCTTCGTTGGCTCTTATTTCGGTATCTGGCCCGGGGGTTTGCTGGTAAACCGAACCTGCTTTTTCTTTCAGGGTTTTTACAAGATCGTTATTAGAAGAATCGCTGTAAACTCCGTACCCATCTACAAGCGTGCCTTTTACGTTGTGCTTCTCAGAAGAAATGGCATATACAATGGCCTCGTCGCCAGGGTCTGACGGGCCTTCGAAACGGTAATGCTTATCTACCACAAAATCTTCCGGGTGAATTTGCAGCGTATTTCCGTGGCAAACCAGGCAGGTATCGCCCAGGTTAAAATCTTCGGTATAGCCTTCTTTTTTCAGGCTGTTCAGAACTTCCGAAACGGTGGTCATGGTATTCATAGCAATTCTTTTTTAGTTTGATAAGTAAAGGCTGCGGGCATCAGAAAAGGTGGCGCCACGGCCAAAAAATGTAATGTAATGCAATTAGGCCTAAAAGTAAATCTTCAGGTTTTTTGTTGCAATGATAAGAATCACTCATCATACTGCCGGATTTTACTTGCGGTTTAGATTTAGCGCACTAATTTTCTTTCCCTGGCCAAAATGGTGTTTATGTAACCCCGGGCAGGGCTTGTACTCCGGCTAAATTTATATCTTTACCGGCAAAACTTACTCCATGAAATCGGACATAGAAATAGCTCACGAAATAGTTTTAAAACCCATACAGCAAGTAGCCGAAGAAACCGGAATTCCGGCCGGTGTAACAGAACCTTACGGACGCTTTAAAGCCAAAGTGCCCATTGGTTTTATTGATGAAGAGAAAATAGCGCAAAGCAACCTGATTCTGGTAACGGCCATTACGCCCACCAAAGCCGGCATCGGTAAAACTACTACCTCCATCGGATTGGCACTGGGCTTGCAAAAGCTGGGTAAAAAGGCAGTGCTGGCATTGCGCGAACCGTCGCTTGGGCCATGCTTTGGCATGAAAGGCGGGGCTGCCGGCGGGGGTTACTCGCAAGTGCTGCCGATGGAAGAAATTAACCTGCACTTTACCGGCGATTTTCATGCTATTACGGCTGCCAACAACATGATCGCGGCGTTGCTGGATAACCATTTGTACCACAACCGCGCTACCGTACAGTTAAAAGAAATTCTCTGGAAGCGGGTGCTTGACGTGAACGACCGCAGCCTCCGCAACATGGTTTCGGGTTTGGGTGGTTCTGCAAACGGAATTCCGCAGGAAGCTGGTTTTAATATTACACCCGCCTCAGAAATAATGGCGATTTTGTGCCTCGCTACTTCGCTTGAAAACCTCCGGGAGCGCATCGATAATATTTTGTTGGGTTACACGCCTGCCAATACTCCGTTTTTTGTGCGCGACCTTGGCATTGGCGGCTCTATTGTTGCCTTGCTGAAAGATGCGATAAACCCCAACCTGGTGCAAACTACAGAAGGCTCGGCGGCATTTGTGCACGGCGGGCCGTTTGCCAACATCGCGCATGGCTGTAACTCGCTGCTGGCCACGAAAATGGCCCTCACAGCCGGCGATTACGCTATTACCGAAGCCGGTTTCGGGGCCGATCTGGGAGCCGAGAAATTCCTGAACATAAAGTGCCGCATAGGCAATCTGCAACCAAAAGCAGCGGTGCTGGTAGTTACTTCTCAGGCGCTTAAAATGCACGGGCTGGTGCCGTATGCCGAAATATCTAAACCAAACCTGGAAGGGCTAAAAAACGGCCTGCCAAACCTGGAAAGGCATTTGCAAAACCTCCAAAACGCAGGGCAATCGGTAGTGGTGGCTTTTAACCGCTACGGTTTCGATACGGAAGAAGAAATAAGTTTCCTGCGCGATTGGTGCCGCGAGCGCGGCGCGCATTTCGCAGTGAATGATGGGTTTTCTAAAGGTGGCGAAGGCGCTATGGAATTGGCCGAAGAGGTGCTGAAAGTGATACACCAGCATCCGTCAGATCAGGTTCGCTATACCTACCAAACCGAAGATACGATCGATGTAAAGATTGAGAAGATCGTTAAGAATGTTTATCGTGGCGCTTCGGTAACCTTCAGTAAAAAAGCCCAAACCATGCTGAACCGGATAAGCAAACTCGGCTTTCACAACTTCCCCGTGTGCATTGCCAAAACCCAGTATTCTTTTTCTGATGATGCCTCCCAATACGGCACCTCCGAAGGTTTTGAGCTGCAGATTTCTGATTTGGTGATAAATTCCGGCGCAGGTTTTATCGTGGCCGTAGCCGGCGAAATTATGCGCATGCCCGGTTTACCCAAAGACCCGCAGGCGTTGCGAATAGATGTGGTAGACGGAAATATTACGGGGTTAAGTTAGTTTGTGAACACGATTTATAAGATTTTAAGATGAACAGGATTTGGAATAAAGGGTGCTTCGCAGGTTTAATTTACCCCTCTCTGCCCTAAAGGGCATCTCTCCCTAAGGGAGAGAAGTAGAGACGACAGCTTATTTTCAAACACCTGCCATCCTTCGACCGAAGCTACGAATTCTTTTCTCCCTTGGGGAGAAATGCCTTTAGGCAATGAGGGGTAAAACCAATTTGCGAAGCTCTATATCCCAATCCCTGCCCTTCCTATAATTCTTAAATCCAAGTTCAGACCATACAAAACGAGGCTGCCTGAAAAGGCAGCCTCGTTTTGTTTTCCAGATCGTTTGCAGCTCAGGCTACTACTTCCTGAGGCGAAAAAAGATCGATATAATAAGTTAAATTTTCCAGGTTAGAATAGATTACCAACAGCATCGTTCGACTTCTTAAAATTAAATAATTCCGAAAATTAAAGCTTTCGCCCGTTCTCAGAGCTTCTACAAAAGTACTTAAAATTGCCGGCTTTTCCGAGTGTACCGGTTTCTTTTCTCTCTTAATTTATACTGCTACCGGAGCTTTTATGCCCGGCTGCGGATGATAATTCTCGAGCTTAAAATCGTTGTAAGTAAAATCGAAAATAGAGGTTATTTCAGGGTTTATATGCATTTGGGGTAATTCGCCGGGTGTGCGGCTTAGTTGGGTATTTACCTGGTCCAGGTGGTTAGAATAAATATGCGTGTCGCCGCCGGTCCAGATAAACTCGCCGGGCTGCAGGCCGCAAACTTGTGCCATCATGAGGGTAAGCAACGCGTAAGAAGCTATGTTAAAAGGCACTCCCAAAAACACATCGGCGCTGCGCTGGTAGAGCTGGCACGAGAGCTTTCCATCGGCTACGTAAAACTGAAAAAAGGCGTGGCAGGGCGGCAACTTCATCTTCTCTATTTCGGCTACGTTCCAGGCGCTAACGATAATGCGGCGCGAATCGGGGTTTTTCTTTAGCTGCTCTACAACCTGGCTTATCTGGTCTATATGGCGGCCGTCGGGCGTTGGCCATGAGCGCCATTGTGAGCCGTACACCGGGCCGAGCTCGCCGTTTTCGTCGGCCCATTCGTCCCAAATGCTTACACCGTTTTCTTTCAGGTATTTAATGTTAGTATCGCCTTTCAGAAACCAGAGCAGCTCGTGCACAATAGATTTTAAATGCACTTTTTTGGTGGTGAGCAGCGGGAAGCCTTCCTGCAGATCGAAGCGCATTTGGTAACCGAACACGCTAATAGTGCCGGTGCCGGTGCGGTCTTCTTTTTTAGTGCCTTTGTCGAGGATGTGCTGAAGGAGATGGAGGTATTGCTGCATAAAACGTAGTCTGAATTTTCGGGCTACGAATGTACGAAATTTGCCCGAACCTGCCGCAGTGCCCGCGTTAGCGATTGAAGCGAAAATCTTTTTGGGCTGCAGCAGCCGCTTTTTTGGGCTTTGCAGGGTAAATAAAATGCAGAGGCCATTAGTGCAAAGCTGGTTATGCCCAAAAAATTGCAGCGGAAAGCGCGGGCCGGAGGCAACGCCCTAATATATTTTAAAATTCCTTTCACTGTACTATGCCAACCCGAACCTGTTATTGCGAGAACATCAACAAACTTTCTGTTACCTGCTGAAGATGACAAGTTAAAGAACTCACACCGCCAAAATAGCGGGTCATCCTGAGCGATA
>JAFADQ010000003.1 GCA_023424725.1 Bacteroidota bacterium | reverse complement strand
TTTTGGAGGCAAAACCAAACCCTGATCATCGGAATGTGCCATTACCAGCGCACCCATTAAGCGGGTACTAACGCCCCAGCTGGTGCCCCAAACGTGCTCCAATCCGCCTTCTTTGGTAGCGAAAGTTACATCAAACGCTTTCGCGAAATTCTGGCCCAAAAAGTGCGATGTTCCGGCTTGCAGTGCTTTTCCGTCTTGCATTAAACTTTCTATGCAATAGGTATCCAGAGCGCCGGCAAAACGTTCGTTCGGGGTTTTTACGCCTTTCACTACGGGCATGGCCATCCAGTTTTCGGCAAAATCGGCGTAAACATCCAGCATTTGCTTTGTTTCTGTAACAGCTTCTTCGGCGGTGGCATGTGCTGTGTGGCCTTCCTGCCATAAAAACTCTGCGGTGCGCAAAAACAGGCGGGTGCGCATTTCCCAGCGCACTACGTTGGCCCACTGGTTTACCAAAATTGGCAGGTCGCGGTAACTTTGCACCCAGTTTTTGTAGGTGCTCCAAATTATGGCTTCGGAGGTTGGGCGCACAATTAGCTCTTCCTCTAGTTTCGCAGCCGGGTCTACAATAAGCTTACCATTGGTATCGGGGTCGTTTTTAAGGCGATAATGCGTAACCACGGCGCACTCTTTGGCAAAGCCCTCGGCATTTTGCTCTTCGGCCTCGAACATGTGCTTAGGCACGAAAAGCGGAAAATAAGCGTTACTATGTCCGGTACGCTTAAACATATCGTCCAGGGTGCGCTGCATTTTTTCCCAGATGGCATAGCCGTAGGGTTTAATTACCATGCAGCCGCGCACGGCAGAATTCTCGGCCAGACCGGCACGTTTTACAAGCTCGTTGTACCAGGCAGAATAATCGTCGGCGCGGGTTGGCAAGGCTTTGCTCATATTGTTGTGTTTTAGTTTCTTAGGAATGATGTTGGTACATTTTTTGTACCTTTAAAAATACATATCGGTTTTCCGCAAAATTACGTTTAATAAGAAGACGGTGCTTACTCTTTGTTACTTGAAAACTAAATAATTGATGTGAAGGCCGGTTTTAAAGTTTTTTTTTGCGGGCAATTAAACCTGCGGGCACCAAAAACTGTCTAACCAGCGTGCAACACGCAGCAAAATTAACAAGGAAGGCATAAACAGAGCCGGCAAATGGCAAAACTGTTTGCGGGCAAACCGGATATTTTACTTTACTACTCAAACTCATAAGCCATGAAAGCTATACTACATACATCTTTTATAGCGATTTTGGGGCTGGCTCTGGGAAGCTGCAGCAGCAGCTCTAACATGGCATCTACAGAATACGATGACATGTACCACAGCTCTTCTGACCGCACCATTGCGGTAGACGACCGCTCCGCATCGCCCTCTACTTACTCCGGCAATTCTGATCAGGGGCAAATAACCAACCCCGAGTATAATACCAATAACAGTGCTTCGGGCAGCAACGCGCGTTATGGCAATTCCGGCACAGACGAGTACTATACCGATAACTACGATTATCATTACTCTGCCCGCCTGCGCAGGTTTCATAGCCCTTATGTAGGCGCTGGCTATTACGATCCGTTTTATACTGATTATTATTACTATAACCCCAGAGCTGCTTATTACGGCAGCATTTATTCCGGATGGTATTATACCAGCCCCGGCGCATGGGGCTACGACCCTTTCTGGAGCCCGCGGCCCTGGGGCTACAGCCCGGGCTTTGCTATTTCTATAGGGTATGGCTGGGGCCGCCCATGGTATAGCCCCTACTATGGCATAGGTTACGGTATGGGTTGGGGATATCCTTACTACTCGCCGTATGCGTTTGGCGGCGGCTACGGTGCCGGTTATTACCACGGCTTTTACGATGGCGCTATGGCCAGCAACGGCAACAGAGTTATGTATGGCCGCCGCGGCGACAGAAGCAGCACTCTTGGCAACCTGGGCAACCGTGGCGGACGCACCACCGGCTCTACAGGAGGCCGCGTATCTTCCGGGCGCATGGCAGCTCCGGCTTTAACAACCGGCCGCCAGAGCGCGGTAAATGCGCAGGAAGTGCGTAGCCTCAGAAGCAACCCAAGCTCTGTAGTAACTCCTTCCCGTGCTCCAAGCCGCTCTGCCGCTCCTGCCACCCGGCAAGAAACCGCACCTGCCAGAAGAGCGACACCTTACGAAACCGCCCCATCAAGATCGGGCCGTGCTGTAGAAACTCCCGCACCGGCAACAAACCCGCGGCGTAACGCACCTGTTCAGCAAAGAGAAATAGAGCGTGGCACTCCGGCTCCATCGCGCAACCAGAATTACGAGCCTGCGCCAACCCAGCGCCCTGGCCGAAACGTAATAGAAGCTCCGGCGCCAAACCGTTCGGGCTCGCCGCAAATTAACACGCCGGCACCCGAGCGCAGACCAAACGTGGTACCTTCTACTCCTGCTCCTCAGCAACGAAACAGAGGCATTAGAGGTATTTTTGGAGGATCGAGGCAGAATAGCGAGCCTGTTGCAAGGCCATCTGCTCCTGCGCCAACACGCCAGCCGTCTATGTCTACTCCTGCGCCAACGCGTAGCAGCGGTAGCTTTGGCACAGGCGGCGGTGGCCGCAGCAGCAGCCCGGCCGGAGGCGGCAGAAGAAGTCGCTAACCTTAAAAAGCATTAACATGAAGAAAACAGTTTTCCTGTCTGCCGTGGCCATTTTTGGCCTCGGCAGCATAGGAGACGTATTGGCTCAAAACGAATCCGATGCGCTCCGGTACTCGCAGCTACAGTTTGGCGGAACAGCCCGAATACAAGGCCTGGCAGGCGCCCAAACTGCTCTGGGCGGCGATTTAAGCAGCCTTAACGGCAACCCGGCAGGCCTGGGAATGTACCGGCGGTCTGACTTTGGCCTTAGCACCGCTCTTAGCTTTGGCAGCATGAGCACACGGTTTTTGGGCCAAACAGCGGTAGATAATAAAGATAATTTTAATATACCGCAGTTTGGCTTTGTGCTTACCAACTATAAAGGCGATAATTCTGACGACGACTGGAGAAGCTTTTCGTTTGGTGTGTCTTTTGCGCGCCAGGCGCATTATCATAATCACAAAAACTTTTCCGGAATAAACAATCAGAATTCGTTAAACCAGGCAATAGTTAATAATGCTTATTTAGAAGATATTGCGTACAATTCTTACCTGATAAACGAAGATGCAGACGGGCAACTGGTGCCGGTTTTAGGCAATGCTTTCTTTCAGGATGGCGGCCGGGTTCGGCAATCAGAGCAACTTTATAGCCGGGGCGCCGCAAACCAATGGGATATTTCGCTCGGAACCAATTACCGAGATAAGCTTTTTTTGGGCGCATCTATTGGGCTAACTTCTGTAAATTACAGGCAAACCCGCTCTTATACCGAGCAAAACCTGTCTGATAGCACGGCCTTAAACAGCTTTGTAATAAACGATAGATTTCATACAACCGGCGGTGGCGTAAACCTAAAAATAGGAGCCATTGCACGGCCCGTAGACTGGCTGCGGATTGGCGCAACCATTCAAACCCCAACCTACAACTCGCTGCACGATACTTACTCGGCCGGCGTTGGCGCCAGCTTTAGCGAAGATACCGTGGTTTTTGCAGACGGAACGCCTGTTGTGCTGGCAGATGGCAGAAATCCATCGTCAAGCTTTGCCGGCGAGTTCGATTATAATTTAAGCACTCCTTTCCGGGCATCGGGTGGAATCGCGGTTTTCGCGGGCAAATATGGTTTTGTATCGGCAGATATAGAGTATGTAAATTATGCGCAAGCCCGCTTTAGCACCGATAACCCTGCAGACGATTTCGCGACCACCAACAACCTTATTAAAAACTCTTACGCCTCGGCTATAAACCTGCGCTTAGGCGCCGAAGCCCGTTACGAAATTTTCAGGATTAGAGCAGGCTATGCCAAATACGGCGACCCGATGGCGCACAGCAGCATAGACCAAAGCAGAACCTATTACACTGGCGGCGTGGGCGTAAAACAAGAGCGCTTTTATTTCGATCTGGCCTATGTGCACAGTTTTTACGACTCTGCTTACCAGCCTTACACCCTGCCCGAAGCCTCTACTCCTGCCGCTATCACAACCAATACCTATAATACCGTAATGGCTACCTTTGGGGTAACTTTCTAGATAAGCTGGATTTAATAAAAAAAGCGGCCGCCCGAACCAGTTAGGTTGGAGTGGCCGCTTTTTTGGTGCTTACAGGTTTATATTTGGGCTTACTTAGCGCTGCACTTTTACATCAAGCAAAATATGCCCGGCTTGCGCCGAGGGCGTGGTTATTACTTCGCGCACGCGGGCTACACCTATGCGGTTATCGGCGGTAATAAAAAAGAAAGCGCTGTTGGTAGTTGCCGATAGCTCAGAAACGTGGCCCTGCTCTTCTCCGGCGGCATTGTATGCTTTGGTTTGTGGTAGATGCCAGGCAAATTAAAATCTGCGGCCGTAGCTGGTTTAAACCTGGTAGCATTGCGCGGGCTCCAGGAAGGCAATCCGGCAATGTTAACAGAATCGTCGTAAGGATACGCCAGCGCGGCGTATGCACTGCCTGGTGCGGCAATGGTGGCGCCCAGGGCGGCTAAAGAATCGGCAGCGCCTGCTCTGTTAAAGTATACAAAATCTACCGCGGCAGCATATTTTTTAGCGGTATCGGCGGGGGCATACACTTTGTTTTCTTTTGTAGAATAATAATGGCCGGTTAGGGTATCCAGCTCTGCGCCGATTTTAACATTTTCGTGCAAATCTATACCTAAAACTGTAATGGTATGTGTGCGCACCGTGGTTTTATTATCTGTTGTGGTTGCCCAAAACTTGTATACAATAGTGCTGCTGTCGGAAGCTGCTATATCTACCTGATCTGTGAGCACATACACCGCGCCTGTATCCGGAAAGGCTGTGAGGGTTAAAAAAGGGGCTGTTACACCCAAAGCGGTTTTCTCTATCCGCAATTCTTTTATTTTTTCTTTTGGCGAAAGCCTTACCTGCAACTCTAATTTTTCGCCCGGCGACATTACAACCCTATCTCCTTCCGGGAAAAACGAGATAGCGGCGTTGGGCATAATTTCTTCTTTGCCGCAACCTGCAAGTGCCAAAAACAAGCCTGCCACAGGCCAAAACCAGTTTACACTTTTCTTTATTCTTCTCACAACAACAACATTTACAGCGAAGGTACTTTAATTACACCCAAAAAGGCAACAAAAAACCCCGCCGGTTATGGCGGGGTTTTTCGTTAAAAATAATCTGCAGACTATTTTTCCATTTTGATGGTAAGCTGGATAGTACCGTTAGTAGTACCGGTAATAGTACCTACTTTAGCGATACCATATTTGCCTTCATCTGTCATGAAAGCAACATAGCTGCCAGAAGTTAACTGGTTTGCCTTAGACTCTGCCGAAGCAGATGCGTTGTTGAACGCGTTAGCAAGATCAGTATCGGTTTCTGCCGCATCATACGTTGCCTGTCCGCCAGTAAGCTTCTTAAAGCGGGTTTGGTTTCTTGTAGACCAGTTCTGGATGTTTACATCGATCTGGTTAGCGCCAGAGCCGAAGTTAGCATCGTCTGGAGAAGCAAGCGTTGCCTGGTTAGTAGCACCATGGAAGTAAACGATATCGATTTTTTCAGCGTTGTTAAACGCAGCAAGCTGCTTGTAAACCTCGTTCTCGTCTGCATCCAGGAAGCTGCCATAAGTTCCGTTGCCCTGGCCACCCATCAGGATAGTAGAGAAGGTATTAATTTCGGCTCCGGCGTTAGGATCTGTAATGTTAAACGTTACGCTTCTGCTGGTTGCTTGTCCGTCTTTGTTCGTAATACGGAAAGTATACGTTTCTGTACCAGATGTACCTACAGTAGTAGAGAAAGAGGTATTGTAGTTAGCATCGTTAATACCGGTTACCGGTGTGCCAAGTGTTAACTGCTGGTTGCTTCCGGGAGGAGTGTAAAACACTTCAAACTTATCAAGTCTGGCACCGCCATTATCAGTTGCGATAACATCGATAGTGATTTGCTGATTTGCAGCAACATCGCCACCGGCAGCATCAGGGCCTTGCAGAGCAAGAGTTGGAGCTGGAGCCGGCTCGTCGTCGTCGCCGCAGCTTGTTAAGAATGCCATGCTGCCAACTGCAAGCATCGCCATCATGTAAGATTTAAACTTGTACATGTTTTAGGGTTTTAGGGTTGATTAATGTATTTTAAAATGGTGATTCTGGTGTAAAGTAACACAAAGATTGATAGACCAAACTTAATCAAAGTTGCTCAAATTTCAATAAAAAATAAAAGTCAGGAGTATTTTTGATAGCAGCTCAAGAATCGATCTGCTATATTTAGGGCCAATTTACTTTATGGTTGCCATGCATAACAAGAGTATTAGAGCATTACTGCTATTTCTAATTTTAGGTTACGTTTTTCCTGCAAATGCCCAGCATAAATCTAAAATAACCGTAGAAGATATATGGGCTTCAGGCAAATTTAGTGCCAGGTCTGTTTATGGCGTAAACTGGATGCGCGACGGCCGCTACTACTCGTCGCTGCAGCCCGACGAACAAAACAAGACTAACGACATAGTTCAGTACGATGTTACAACCGGCCAGGTAGTGGCTACATTGGTAGAAGGCGAAAACCTGATTCCGAAAGGCCAAACCCAAGCTATTACGTTTGATAATTACGAATTTACGGCCGACGAGAAAAAGATACTTTTCAGCACCGAAACCGAGCCCATTTACCGCCACTCTACCCGCGCCAATTATTATGTGCTCGATCGCGGCTCTAAGCAGCTAACCCAGCTCTCGGGTGGCGGAAAGCAGCAATATGCCACCATTTCGCCCGATGGCAGCCAGGTTGCCTTTATGCGCGACAATAACCTGTTTGTAGTAAATATGGCCTCCGGCGCCGAAAAGCAAATTACCACCACCGGCAAGGCAAACGAAATTATTCATGGCGGCGCCGATTGGGTGTACGAAGAAGAATTTTCTATTACGCGCATGTTTTCCTGGTCGCCAGACAATAAGCGCATTGCCTTTATTTCTTTTGATGAGCGCGAAGTGCCCGAATTTAATATGCAGATGTGGGGCGATTTGTACCCTCAGGATTACCGCTACAAATACCCCAAAGCCGGCGAAAAAAACTCGGTGGTGAGCGTAAGCATTTACGACATGGCCAGCGGCAAAACCACTCCTGTAAACATCGGCAACGAAACCGACATTTACATCCCGCGCATTTCCTGGACGCAAAACCCCAACGTGCTAAGCATACGCCGCATGAACCGCCTGCAAAATAAACTCGAGATTTTACACGCCGATGCTGCAACAGGCAAAACAGAGGTTATTTACACCGAAAACTCTCCTACGTATATAGATATTCACGAAGGCGCCGATAAAGACGTGATTTACCTGCCCAACGGCAAAGAATTTGTGCTTACCAGCGAGCGCGACGGCTACCGCCACCTGTACTTGTACAACCTGAACGGAAAGCTGGTGCGCCAGGTAACCAAAGGCAACTGGGAAATCGCAGATCTTATCGGCCTCGACCACAAAACCGGCACTTTTTACTTTACCTCTACCGAGGTTTCGCCGCTCGAGAGGCATTTGGTAAGCATTAACCTGAAAGGCAAAAACAAGAAGCAACTTACTATCGGCAGCGGCACGCATAACATTAACATGAGCCCCGATTTTACCTATTACCTAGATTATTTCAGCAATGTAAAAACGCCGGTAACCGTAAGCCTGCACAGCCTGCCCGCGGGCAAGCAAATTAAGGTGCTGCAAGACAATGCCAAACTCCGCGAAACCCTTTCCGGCCTCGATCTGGGCACCCACGAATTCATCAAAATAAAAACCCAGGACGGCACCGAACTGAACGGCTGGATGATTAAGCCCGCCAATTTTGATGCAAGCAAAAAATACCCCGTGCTAATGCATGTGTATGGCGGGCCAGGTTCGCAAACGGTTACCAACAGCTGGGGCGGCGCCAACTTTATGTGGCACAACATGCTTGCCCAGCAAGGCTACATTGTAGTAAGCGTAGATAACCGCGGCACCGGCGCCCGCGGAGCCAACTTTAAGAAAAGCACTTACGCCAACCTGGGCAAATACGAAACCGAAGACCAGATTGCCGCCGCGAAATGGCTGGGCAACCAACCTTATGTAGATAAAGGCCGCATAGGTATCTGGGGATGGAGTTTTGGCGGCTACATGACCCTGCTGGGATTAACCAAAGGCGATGGCGTTTTTAAAGCCGGTATTGCCGTGGCACCCGTTACCAACTGGCGCTTTTACGACACTATTTACACCGAGCGCTTCCTTAAACGCCCGCAAGACAACGCCGCCGGCTACGACGATAACTCGCCTGTAACCTTTGCCAACCAGCTAAAAGGCAACCTGCTTATGGTACACGGCACCGGGGACGACAATGTACATTTCCAGAACGCCGTAGCCATGCAAGATGCACTAATCGCTGCCAACATACCTTTCGACAGCTTTTTTTACCCCAACCGCAACCACGGCATTTACGGCGGCAAAACCCGCCTGCACCTGTATACTAAAATGACAGATTTTGTTTTGAAGAATTTGTAGGTGAGTAGTGAGTAATGGGTAGTGAGTATTGAGACAAAAACGGCAGCCAATCCAGGCTGCCGTTTTTTATGGCTGCAAAGGCAAAATTTGTGTGCGGTACCGGCTAAGTTACATTACCAAAACCGCATCGCTACTCTGAGGCAACTTTGCCTTTACCCGTTGCGCCTGCCCAATGTGGCGTTGCTGGTGCAGCACCAAAAACTCAAGCGCTTCGCCGGTTTTCATTTTAATAAAGCGCATAAATTCTATGGCAATAGTTTTCTTATTCAGGTCTTTTTGCTGCGCTTTTACAAGTAGTGCCTTTACTGTTTCCTGATGCCGCAAAAACTCCTCCAGCACCTGGCTGGTGAGCAGGCTGTTGTTGGGGTTCATGTGCTTCAGAGTTTTGTTTTTCTTGCCGTTGCCTGGCTTCACGAAGTTGATAGAATATTTGCCCAGCCAGCTGTAAGCTATATTTTGGTCGGTTTTGGTTGGTGCTGCCCCCGAAATTGCCTCCTGCAGCCTTGGTAAATAAAAGCGGCTGTAGCGGTTAAGGTGTTCCAGGCATTCCAGTATGCTCCAGCTATCGGCGCCTGGCTTGTAGTTTAGCTGCTGCAGGCTTAGCGGCTTAAATTCGTTTTCGGTAATTGCTATGAGTTTGTTTACCGATGTTTGCAGATGGTTTAGAAAGGTGGTAGTGTTCATAGTGTTGTGATTTTGTTTCTGCAAAGCTACCGGCAATCTGTGCTACACTTCCTTGATCGAAATCAAGAATTAAGGCGGATGCGGCTCAGGGTTTCGGGCGTCATGCGCAGGTAAGAGGCAATGTATTTACGCGGGATGATCTGGAAGATATGCGGGCTGCGCTTTAACAAACGCTGCAGGCGCTCTTCGGGGTTGGGCAATAGCAAATCTATTTCGCGGTCTATTCTTCCTAAAACGGCTTTCTCTAGTTGTATGCGCCAATAGCGCTCCAGAGCAGGGCTGCGCTCCATCAGATTCATAAAATCGGTTCTGGACACACCAATTAATTCACATTTGCGCAGCGCTTGTATAGAATATTCTGAGGATTGGTTGGCAATGAACGACGGAAATGAACTAACGATGGTATTCTCGTAGGCAAAACCTACGCAAATTTCTTCTGTTTCTACCGGATAAAAAAGCCGCAGCGCGCCCTCCAGCACTATATACATAAAGGCTTCGGTTTGGCCTTTCGTTAGTAGAAAATCGTTGCGGGCAAGGGTTACTTTTTTGGTCCAGAGTGGCGCGAATTCTTCTGCTGCTTCGGCAGGCAAACCGGTGGCGAGAAGAAGTTGGCGGACCATGGGAAATGTGGAGATTACAGAACTTTAAAGCGATATTACCAATCTTTTTCCCCCTCAATCCAGAAATCTAAAAGACTTTCTTTATTGATATGGTAGCAGTATTTGTTTGCCAGATATTCCAGGTTCTCGTTGCTTTCTATTGTTATCCAGCCATAATACCGCGATAAATTGCAAAACCGTTGCGCCCTGAACAAGTCGTCGTTTACTTTCTCAAACCTCAGTTCCGGGTAATAACGCAGGATCAATTCAATTCTATCAGCTATCTCCGGAAATTCTTCTCTGTTAAGATGCGCAACGCAAACATAAATCGCGTTCTGATTTTTGTGCAGAATATAATCTTTTACCGTTTCGTGGCGCTGCATTACTTCATCAACGGCGGCCAGATCGTCGTCAGTGATACTAGACTTTACAATTTTACGCAATACAACCTTCCCATCTTCTGGGTATTCGTAAAACTCAAAACCCAACGGCACTTCGTTTAGAAGTTCGCTTGCCGGCACCCTGGAAATATCTTTGATTATATAATAGCGTTCCTTGCCATTTTTAGTCGGTATAGCTTTTAGGTAGTGTTTCTCGTGTTTGCGGTTTATATATTCGATTGGCATAGCATGAAAAGTAATTTTGCGGCCTAACTAATCGGCACCTTTTTTAATATCGCGCTGATGATGTCTTTCGTTTTTATGTCGTCGGCTTCGGCTTCGTAATTTAGTATCAGGCGGTGGTTCATTACGTCCATGGCTACTTCTTTTATGTCTTCGGGCAGTACGTAGTCGCGCTCATCAAAGTAGGCCACGGCTCGCGCGGCCAGGTTCATGGCAATGCTGGCGCGCGGCGATACGCCAAACTGCACATACTCGGCATACTCGGTAAGGCCATACTCGGCAGGGCGGCGGGTGGCAAACACCAGCTCTATAATGTACTTCTCCAGAGTTTCGGAAATCTGCACCTGGTTTATTTCGTTGCGGATAGCGAAAATATCTTCCTGCGTAAGCACGGTGTTTACCGTAGCGTTAAACGACATGTTAGACATCCGGCGCATTACCTCCAGCTCGTCGGCTTTTTTAGGATAATCTACATATACCTTCATCATAAACCTGTCTACCTGGGCTTCGGGCAGCGGGTAAGTTCCTTCGTGCTCTACGGGGTTTTGCGTGGCCAGCACCAAAAATGGCTGATCTAACTTAAAGGTATTCTGGCCAATAGTTACCTGCTTTTCCTGCATGGCCTCCAACAGCGCGCTTTGCACTTTTGCCGGCGAGCGGTTTACCTCGTCGGCCAGGATCATGTTCGCGAAAATAGGGCCTTTCTTCACTTCAAAATCGAGCGACAATGAATTGAAGATCATGGTTCCGATAAGGTCGGCGGGCAACAGATCGGGCGTAAACTGTATGCGCTGAAAAGAGAGATGCAGCACCTTAGAAAGCGTGTTGATGGTAAGCGTTTTGGCCAAGCCCGGCACGCCTTCCAGCAAAATATGCCCGTTGGTAAACAGCCCGATTAGCAGGCGGTTGATCATGTACTCCTGCCCTACCACTACTTTGCCTACCTCGCTAAAGACCTGCTTTATCTTACGCTGGTGCTCGCGTACTCTGTCCTGATCTGTGATTTGTCCGGTTTCCATATTGGCAAATATACCACTTTAGGCGCACAGGTTATGGGTTTTATTAGATGGGCTGCAACAGGCAAAAAACAGGCTAACTGCGGGCAACAGGCTGCTTCGTTTTAATTCTATCAATAAAAACCGGTAGGCTGGCTGGTTTGGCCTTATTCTTGCAAACTTTGCCAGAGGCTGCGGGGCGCATTTTTTGCACTGCTTGTGGCCAACGCAACACTTATTTCTATTGCCATGATTTTCTTTCAGAACGACTATATATCCATACATTACGAGCCCGAAAACAAGCTAGCCCATACGCGGTGGCACCAGTTAGCGCCAAGCAACGAATACCGGAAAGCGCTGAACAAATACCTGCACCTGGTAAAAGATTACCCGGTAGCCAACTGGATAGACGATGCTGCTTTTGCCGGTAAAACACGGCCAAACGACCAGGACTGGACTACAACCGAATGGCTTCCAAAATTTGCCAACTACGGAGTAAAACAACTTGCCCTGCTGGTGCACGATGACAAAACCCAAAGAGCAGTAGAACTCCTTTTCAAAAATGCTCCCGGCCCGGTTCCCTTCGAAGTACAGTTTTTTCACGACCTGGCCTCTGCCCGCGCCTGGACCCTGGACGACCAT
Organism: Bacteroidota bacterium; assembly: GCA_023424725.1. Lineage (GTDB taxonomy): Bacteria > Bacteroidota > Bacteroidia > Cytophagales > Hymenobacteraceae > JAFADQ01. Next base: position 4,162 of record JAFADQ010000003.1, on the reverse strand, counting down.
CAGGCTGTCGCATAAATAACTTACACGATAAAAACGAAAGCCCTCTTTCTGCTCTGAAAGAGGGCTTTTTGGTGCTTGTAGCTTTTCGTGATCTTAATCTATCACTACTTTCTGCACGTTACTTCCTTTCTCTGTTTTCAGCTGCAGATAATACACAGCTTTGGGTAAACCAGTTGTGTTAATTACCTGGTGCAACTTTCCATTCTCTGGTGCTAAGTTTTGTTGCCATACCGTTTGCCCTAATACATTGCGCATTTCTGCCTGCACCTGCGAGGCCCAAATATTGCTGCACTGCAGGGTAAATTCTCCTTTGTTTGGGTTGGGGTAAATGTGCAGCGGGTTCCTTTCCAGAGTAGCAATAGAGCTTAACAACTTCACTTCTGTAGTGGCGGTGTTAGTAACTATTGGCGCATTAAAGTCGAAGTAAATGTAGGCGGTGTTTTCTATTACATCTCCTAAAGCAAGGGTAGTTTGTGGCTTTATGCGGTACTTTACAAAACCATGGCTGGCTGGCTCGTTGGTGTTGCTGTCGGGTAGCAAAATATTATCGAAGCGAAACTCCATAATTCCTGCGCCTTTAATGCTCCAGGTGTTTGGGTGAGAAGAGGCCAGCAGTTCTATAGAAGGAATGTTTAACATTGTACTTAACGTATCGGCTAATCGAACAGTAAAGGCAGTATCTGTTCCGGTATTCTGGAAGCGGATAGTATACTCGAGCCACTCCTGGTTTTGTACTTGGGTTGGTGTGAGGGAAGTGTGGTTTACTTGCTTGTCATTCGGGTCGTAAGAACCAACTACAGTAGCAGAAACTAAATCTGTATTATCTGCCGGAGTAAGATCGCCGGTGAGCGGAGAAACAGAAGCAAGTTGGTCTATGGTAGTGCCTAAAACGGCCGTTGCAGGTACGTGGGTATTTACTAATATAGTTGCAGATTGTGTGGGTTGCAGGTTGGTAAAATTCCAGGTTAAGGTATTGCCTGAAACAGAGTTTTGAGCTGGTGCGCTGTTCTGGAAAACCAACAGCGAATCGAGCTGCAGTTCTACCGAACCTGTTAAGGTGGTGGTGCCGATGTTGCGGTAAGTAACATGCAGAGGATAAGCAAAGCCAGGGCGGGGTACGGTGGTAGGGGTTACTGTAACACGCAAATCTTGCATGCCGGGTATAGGCTGAAGTGCAAAATGGCGAGTACTGTCTGAGTTGCTAAAACCTGAAAAAGAACCTGAATGGTTGCCGGGAACCACAGTGTAATAAAGTGGAGCAGCCGGTATTAATACAGTAAAGCCGCCATCATAAACATAGGAGTCGTATCTTCCAACCTCGTTAGAATTGGCATAATAAAGCGGACTCAGGGCTTTAACCACGATGTTCGTTGCATAAGCCTCTGCAGAGTCTTTTACGCTATTGCTGTTTTCATCGTAAAAAACGGTACCGCTTATTTGATTATACGCATCGGTAGTAATCCTGTAAAGTAAACATGGCTCCCGGTTAGAGGTATCGTTTGCTAAAATAATAGTTTGCCCTACAACAGGACCATTAAAGTTTGCGGTCATATAGCAGCGGTTATTACTATCAAAGGCAAGCGAAGTTGGAAGGTCATTTGCGGATGAGTAATCGCCACCCCCTGATATTCCCCATATTAAATTTCCGTTACTATCCAGCTTTCCTACAAATATGTCCTCATCTTCGGTGGCTGTAAAAGTTTTAGCTCCAATTTTTATAGCATGCCCAAAATAACCGGCTATTATACTGTTTCCTGCGGCGTCTGAGATAATATCGATAGGGTAAAAGTGTGGGCTAAAGGTTGCCCCCGGGCTAAAAATATGTTGTGCGATAAACGTTTTATGCCATTTTCGGACTCCCTGCGAATCGAACTTCATTATAAAAGCATTTCCGTAATCATAACCCATAGGCAAACTTGCACCTGCGAAGTTTACAGCGCCGGTGTACCCGCCGCATGCATAAACATCGCCCTGGTTACCGAAGTTAATGGCAGTAGCATGGCTGGAATTAGTAAAAGATGGGTTAGAAACAGATTTCGTCCAAACAGGAACCCCGTTTGCATCTAATTTTGCAATTACTGCCCCAGGGGTAGTGGTATAGCTTACATTGTTAATCACCAGCTCTCCTATTCCGGCTATCGCAATTTCTCCGGCATCGCTTACAGCAACAGCAGTTAAAGTTTTATTTACAAGTTTAGCCCACTGCACCGTACCTGTTGCAGAAACCTTTACAATATAATTATTATGACTTGAATTTGTAGTGATTGTGTGGCTGCCGAAATAGACCTGCTGTATATAACTTGCATTTAATTGTGTATTACACTCACCAATTATTACAACATTCCCGTTTGCATCGCAGCCAATATCTTTTGGCATTTCGCCTCCTGCACCGCCAAAAGAAAGCGCCCATTGCAGCACACCATCCGGATTATATTTCACAAGAAATGTCTGGTTTAAGCCTGGCCCATTTAATGTGGGGCCATCCAGAAAGCCCATACCTCCACTTCCGAAATCACCTCCATGATGCCCGGTTACATATACATTCCCGGCAGTATCTACACAAGCTTTACTTCCGGTAACACTAAAGTTAGATGCAGCCTGGCCTGTCCATAACAATGTACCGTCCGGACTTCGCTTCTGCACAATTCCTTTGAAGCCATAAGGCGGTGTATTTGCCTCATCAAAAAAGCCTGCTATTATTTGATTATCCTGTGCATCTAAGACTACATCATAAGCCCTCAATCCGGAAAGCGAAAAAGCAGTATCTACAATTTGGGCCTCTACAGACTGGTAAGCAAACCCTAGAAAAGCAGTTAATAATAGAAGTTTATACATAAATCGGGGCATACTATAAAGCTCCAGAGCCAGCGCTAAGCATTAATAAAATTCGAATGTAAGAAAAAACACTCTCTTTACAGTTTTTTATTAATAAGCGAAACCGTTATAATATTCACCAATCCGGTTAAGTGTATGCAGTATTCGATTAACGAAAACCAGTGCAAAACTGGAGTATTGTAACAGGACCACCTTAGCTTTGCGCGGAGCTGCCGCAAAAGCCTTCTTTCCGGTTAGAATTGAGGGCTTTTTGGGACTTACAGGCCAAAAATTGGCAAACCCCAGCCCCAGCGGGGCGGCCTGTTTGTAGCCAACCACCGTATAGTAGCGGAAAAAGCCCCGGCGGGGCGACCTGTTAATGGCCAATACCTACTCTCAGCTTATTATACAAGTAGTGTTTGCGGTAAAAGACCGGCAAAACCTGTTGCCAAAGCAACACCGCGAAGAACTGCACAAATACATTACCGGCATTGTGCAGCAGCACGGCCACAAACTGCTGGCAATTTTCGCCATGCCCGACCATGTACACCTGCTGGTTGGCCTGGCGCCCGGCACCGCCGTTTCTGATTTGGTGCGCGATGTAAAAGCCTCTTCGTCTAAATTTATAAATGAGAAAAAATGGATGCCGTTTAAGTTTGCATGGCAAGAAGGTTTTGGCGCCTTCTCTTATTCGCGCAGCCAGGTAGATGCTGTAGTGCAATACATTTTAAAGCAGGAAGAACATCACCGCAAAAAAACCTTCCGGGAAGAGTATGTAGAGTTTCTGCAAAAGTTCGAGGTGGATTATAAAGACCAGTATTTGTTCGATTGGTTAGGGTAGGATATTAGGAAAAGGATTTTAACAGGTGATGTCAGCGCGGATGTGTATGTTGCATTTTCATCGGCAGCTATCAACCTGCAGGCATCAAAAAACGGTGTATCAGGAAGTAAACAGGTCGCCCCGCCGGGGCTTTGCGCGTAGTGGCGACAGATAGAGTCTACAAACAGGCCGCTCCTCCGGAGCTATCCTTCGCGAAAGCAATAGCTCCAGCGGAGCGGCCTGTTTGTAGCACCTCGCCGTTTAGCAGCGAGGAAAGCTCCAGCGGAGCGACCTGTTATTTTTGCACAACCAGCCGCAGCTTTGTGCGGAGCTGCCGAAAAAGAAAGCCCTCTTTTCGGTTGGGAAGGAGGGCTTTTTGGTGCTTGTAGGGTTAATTTAAGTAGTCGATCCTTAACAAGTCCTCATAGCTAAACTAATTAACCTTGAACTGATCAATCGGCAGAGTAAAAAATAAGCTGCGGTTAAATCTTCTTTCAACTTTTGCATTAACTTTTTCAGGTTCCAGCC
>JAFADQ010000394.1 GCA_023424725.1 Bacteroidota bacterium | reverse complement strand
CCTCTGGCAAGTGTGAGCTACGGCAGGCCTCTGGCCTTTTTCATTTGCGGCAAAATGCCGCCCAAAAGCGCACACTCGCCAGAGGCGAGCGAGGGCTAACACTTATATCGAATTTGCTTGATGGCTTTTCGCACATTATTCAATAAATATCCGCTTACGTTGCTGGCCATTGCCGGCGGCGTTTTATTATGGCTGGGCTGGCCCACCAAACCCACGGCTCCGCTGCTTTTGGTAGCGCTGGCGCCTTTGCTGTTTCTGGAAGACCGCATAGCCCGCGACCCGGATATGCGGCACAAAGGCTCGCGGTTTTTTAAATACAGTTACCTGCATTGCCTGGTCTGGAATATACTTACTACCTATTGGGTGTTGTTCAGCACGGTGCCCGGCGGCTTAATGGCCATATTTGCCAACTCGTTTTTAATGACACTGCCGCTGCTGGCCTTTTTCTGGACCAAGCGTATTTGGGGCGAAAAAATTGGCTACCCCGCTTTAATTATTTACTACACCACTTTCGAGCTTTTTCATCTTAACTGGGATCTTACCTGGCCCTGGCTTACCCTTGGCAACGGCTTTGCCTCTATGCCATTTCTTATACAATGGTACGAATACACCGGCCATCTGGGCGGCAGCATCTGGATTTGGCTGGTAAACATTTGCGTGTTTTTATACCTGCGCAAGTGCACCGTAAACCGGCCGTTATACAAAAAAGCAGCCATCGCGTTAGCCATTATTCCGATGCTGATTTCGGCGCTGATCTGGACTACACACCAAGAAAAAGGAAAAGACGTAGAGGCTGTGGTGGTGCAGCCTAACATAGATCCGTACAAAGAAAAATTCTGGAGCGCCGAAAAATTTATTCCCTACGAAGAACAATTGCAGCGCTTGCTCGATCTATCCGCAGCAAAATCTACCCAAAACACCCAGCTTGTTTTTTGGCCCGAAACCGCCCTGGCCACTAATTACGACGAGGCAAATATAGATTCTTACGACCTGATACAACGCCTGAAAAGGTTTGTGGCATCTTACCCCGATCTGCATTTAATTGGCGGCCTCGATTCGTATAAACTTTACGGCGAAAATGCCAACGCCTCGCCTACGGTACGGTTTCGCGAAGACCTGGGCCATTACGATGTTTTTAATACGGCCATGCACGTAAATAAAGCCGGCAAAATAGAACTTTACCACAAATCTAAACTGGTGCCGGGCGTAGAGAAATTACCGTATCCGGAGTTTTTTAAGATACTCGGTCCGCTGGCGATAGATTTAGGCGGCACGGTTGGCAGCCTTGGCAGCCAGCAAGAACGCGCCGTGTTTTGGGCAGCCGATGGGGTAGGAGTAGCCCCGGTTATTTGCTACGAATCTGTTTACGGCGATTTTGTAACCGGCTATGTGCGCAAAGGCGCTACCCTTATAGGCATTATTACCAACGATGCCTGGTGGGGCGATACGCCGGGTTACAAACAGCATTTGCAATATGGCGCATTGCGCGCTATAGAAAACCGCCGCAGCATTGCCCGCAGCGCCAACACCGGCATTTCGTGCTTTATAAACCAGCGCGGCGAAATTCTGGAACAAACCGGGTGGTGGGTGCAGGCATCGTTACGCGGTACTATAAAAGCCAACTCGGAGCTAACGTTTTACTCGCGCTTTGGCGATTATTTGGGCCAGGCAGCCCGGGCTTTGTCGTTGTTGTTGATGGCAGGTACGTTTGGGAAATACATTATTACCAGAAAGCGCACACCTGTTGGTACGTAACTTCGGCAATGCGCCGATACCTGTAAAACTAACCGCGCCGGTGCCCGCAATAGGGATAGCAGCGGAAATACTTTTGGCCTGTAACGGCCGTTTTTATGGGCGCTGCAGGGTAAACTTATTACAGTTTTAGAACGGCGCTGCTAAAGGCCAAAAGATTGTAGCGAATAGCCCGGGCCTTTAGGCATTGCCCTTATTTAAAAAATAAAGGAGTACCAGTTTTTTAAATTTCCTGACAAAAATTATGCTGCGTTGGCCATAAATTTGCCCGTTGCAGCCTGACATTTAACACAGAAAAACTCTTTATACCTTTTACCTCGTACCCCACACCATGGATCTTCCGGAAATTTGCAAAGAAACAGTAGACATAATTAAGCAGGTAGGTAATTTTATACGCCAGGAAGCCGCGCATTTCGATCGCAGCAGGGTAGAGCACAAGGGCTTTAACGACCTGGTAAGTTATGTTGATAAAGAGGCCGAGCTAAAGCTGGTAGAAAGCCTGAAATACGTGCTGCCCGAGGCCGGTTTTATTACCGAAGAAGAAACCCTGAACGTGCAGGCCGACGAGTATAACTGGATTGTAGACCCCTTAGACGGCACCACCAATTTTACGCACGGCTTGCCGGTTTACGCCATTTCGGTAGCGCTAAAACAGCACGACGAAATTGTGCTGGGCATTGTGTACGAGCTTAACCGCGACGAGTGTTTTTATGCCACCAAAGGCGGCGGCGCCAGCATGAACGGAAAGAACATTCATGTTTCGGATGCCAACGCTTTAAAAGATTCTTTAATTGCCACCGGCTTTCCGTACACCGATTTTGGCCGCACTACGGATTACCTGAAAATACTGGGCTCGTTTATGGGTAAAACCCACGGCGTGAGGCGTTTAGGCTCTGCCGCTACCGACCTGGCGTATGTAGCTTGCGGGCGTTTTGAGGGCTTTTTTGAGTTTAACCTAAAAAGCTGGGAC
>JAFADQ010000380.1 GCA_023424725.1 Bacteroidota bacterium | reverse complement strand
TTGTCGGCGTGCATAAAGCTAACCTCTATCGCATCGCGCGAGTTGTGGGTAATAGAATAATCTGAGTTAAATTCCTCCAGCGCGTATTGCATGCTAACCGGGCTGTTGGTCGTATCCAGGTCGTAGTCTTTTAAAAGATCGTACTTAAACAAAATGTATTCGGCCAGTTCTCTCGATTCTGCCACGGTCATAATCCTGTCTATGTCCATGGTAGATACGTTTACCTCAATTTTCTCTTCACCGGCAAAAATCCACTCGGGGTTAGCGGTGCGCGAGCTGGTTGGGTAAAATATAGCCGTCGATTTAAATTTTACCGGCAGCAGCATGGCCACAATAGCGCTTATTACAAAGGCAGCGGTGCAAATTATAGCAATTGGTTTTAGCCATTTGCGCACTAAAAAAAGCAAAGAAAGAAGACTGAACCTGTTACCGTTCATACAGAATTGTAGTTATATAATCTGCAAAGTTACTAAATATGGTTAGTATTTCTGCCTTTTTAATAGCAAAGCGGCCTGGCGTATAAATTCGGTGTTTCAAATTTCAGAGCAGGTTGCCGAGCCGCAGCAAACAGAAATTAAAATTTAGAGCGGGCTTTAAATCTGTGTAATTTTGCCAGCTTAAATTCTGCCGGTATCAAAAAGTTAGCAGCCAGTATTAGTTTAGCCGTACTTCTCAATATTTTGGTGAAGCCGGTGTGGCTTTATGTAGAAGGCCTGGTGCAAAACCACCTTGGGCATGCCGGTTTTGGCTTGTTTAGCGCGCTTTTCGCTCTCTGTTTTGTGCTTTCTGCCTTTGCCGACCTGGGGTTAAACCAGTTTGCCACACGCGAAATATCTCAGGGTAAAAATTTTCTGGCCGAAAACTTTCCCGCGCTGTTTAGTCTTAAATTGCTGGTATTAACACTTTTTCCGGTGTTGCTGGCAGGCATTGGCTGGCTGCTGGGCTACGAAAAAGATAACCTGGTGCTGCTGTTCTGGATAGCCTCGGGCGTAAGTTTTCTGCAGCTTTTGCAACTGTTCAGGTCGGTGTTGCAGGCGCAGCAGCGGTTTAATACCGACAGCCTTATTGCCGTGCTGGATAAAGCATTGCTTATTGCCGTGCTGCTGGCCTTGCTTACGGTTGGTTTCTCGCTGCAGGGTTATGTGCTGGTAAGGCTGCTGATTACATTTTTAGTGGTGCTGGCGGCTTATCTGCTGATTGTAAAAAAATCGGGCTGGCTAAAACCTAAGTTTCAGCGCAAAAAACTACTGCCTTTGCTGCGCGGAAGCCTGCCTTTCGCGGTAATGACGCTGGTGTACGGCCTTATAGAAAAAATAGACCTGGTATTAATAGAGCGCCTGCACTCGCAAACCGAGGCCGGGCTTTATGCCGGAGCTTACCGCTGGGTAGATGCCGTAATGATGTACGCCTGGACGGTATTACCCATCTTTTTCGCAAAATTCGCGGCCATACATAATAAGCCCGGCGAGCAGCGCGAACTGCTCTCTTTCGGGCAGGTAATTGTAGGCGTACCGCTAATTTTTGTTTGCTTTGTGGTGTTTTTTTATGGCCACAACCTGTTTTGGTTTTTAACCAACAGCACGGCAGCCGAGTTGCATGTTATGAACCGGAATCTGCAGATATTATTTGGCGCCGTTCTGATAAACTCAGTGGCGGCAATTTACAGCACCCTGCTTACCGCCACCGGCCGCGAAAAACAAGTAAGCTGGATTGTGGGCCTGGGCATTGTTATAAACGTGGTGTTAAATCTTATTTTTATTCCGGAATACGGCTCTGTGGCGGCATCTTTTACCACCGTTGCGGCCACGGTTTTTATGAGCGTAGGTTATGTGGTATTGCTGGCCCGCAACCAGGCGTATAACGTGCCTTTTGCCATTGCCGCCAAACTGTTGCTGTTTATAGCGCTTAGCACGGGCATATTTTACGCGCTTAGTTTGCCTGCCATGCACTGGATTTTGGCCTCTGCAGCTTCCGGAATGTTAATGTTGGTTTTGGTGCCGCTGCTTAAGCTTGCCGATTTGAAAAAGATGCTGAAAACCCCCTGATTGGTAAACATGAAAATAGCGGTAAACACACGTTTTTTGCTGGCGGGCAAGTTAGAGGGGTTCGGGAAATTTACATCCGAAATATTTAAACGCGTGGTGCAAAACCACCCGGAGCATACCTTTTACTTTTTGTTCGACAGGCCTTTTTCTGATGAATTTATTTTTGCCGGAAATGTAAAGCCGGTAGTGTTATATCCGCCGGCGCGCCACCCGCTGCTGATGTATATCTGGTACCAACACCGGGTAAAGGCTTTTCTGGAAAAAGAAAAAATAGATGTGTTTGTTTCGCCCGACGGGCAAACGTGTTTGCGCACCAAAGTGCCCACCGTTACGGTTATGCACGACCTGGCCTTCGAGCATTTTCCGGAGCAATTGCCTTTCGCCGACCGGCTTTATTTGCAATATTTAAGTCCGGAGTTCGCGCGGAAATCAACCCAAATTGTAACCGTTTCTGAATTTACCAAACAAGATATTTCTGAAAAATACGACATCGATAAAAACAAAATAAGTATTGTATACAATGCTGCGGGCACCGTTTTTAGCCCTGCTACAGACAAAGAGAAAACCGATTTCACTAACCATATAAACCTTGGCGGCGAGTACTTTTTGTATGTGGGCGCTATTCATCCGCGAAAAAACCTGGTAAGAGTGCTGCAGGCGTACGAGCAGTTCAGAACGGTAACCGGCATAAATATAAAGCTGGTAATTGTGGGCCGCAAAGCCTGGAAAGCCGGCAAGCTGGAAGAAGTGTACTCGGCCATGCATTTTAAAGACGATGTAAATTTTAGCGGCCGCTTAACAGACCAGGAGCTGCGCCTTGCCTACGCATCGGCCAAAGCGCTGGTATATGTGCCGCTGCTGGAGGGGTTTGGTATTCCGGTGGTAGAGGCCCAGCAATGCCATTGCCCTGTTATTACGTCTAATGTTAGTTCGTTGCCCGAGGTGGCCGGCGCCGGCGCCCTGCAGGTAGATCCGTTTTCGGTAGATAAAATCGCGGCGGCTATGGCAAGAGTAGTGTCGGAAAAGGGCTTGCGCGAAAAATTAACAGACCTGGGGAAAGAAAATGCGCGGCGTTTTAGCTGGAACCACAGCGCGGTACGTATGTGGGAAGCGATAGAAAAAGCTGCGAGCATCAAAAATGCCCCTGTTACATGAGATTTTACCGTACGCCGCCACTGCTGCAACAATTTTTTCCGGATTTTATCTGGCACAAAAAAGGGGCCGGAAAGCAAATTTTC
>JAFADQ010000128.1 GCA_023424725.1 Bacteroidota bacterium | reverse complement strand
CTTTTTTTGGTTGCTGAGCAGCGTGTGGGTGCTCGGCGCCTTCGTAAACAAACAGGTTGGTGTACAACTTGCTGCCCAAACGGTTTTTAGGTAACATGCCTTTTACAGCGTGCTCTATAATACGGGTAGAAGATTTCTCCATCAACTGACGTGGAGAAAGCACCTTCTGGCCTCCCGGATACAAAGAGTGCGTAATGTACTGCTTTGCTTCCATTTTGCGACCGGTAAAGCGAACTTTATCGGCGTTGATCACGATAACGTTATCGCCGCAATCGGCATTTGGAGTGTACGACGGCTTGTGCTTGCCGCGAATGATTTTGGCCACTTCGCTAGCCAGACGGCCAACTACGGCATCGCCTGCATCTATCACTACCCAGTTTTTCTCTGATGTAGCGGCATTGGCCGAAATGGTTTTGTAGCTTAACTGATCCATTATTGGTTTAGGTAATATCCTGCCTTGAGTGTAGTTACACCCTTCTGAAAAATGAGCACAAAGATAGCTGTATCGTTTTGTATTTGCAAACAGAATTTAAATATTTAATGCTGAAGGGGTAAGGATTAAAGATAGCCCGCGATATAAAGTTTGAAGTTTGAAGGATTGAAGTTTGAAGAAATATGCTGCGGAGGCCAAAAAACAGGGCAGTGTAGTATAATATTAACAGTTATGAGGTTTTAGTTTTATGCTGATAATTATGATTCGCGATCTGCAATCCTTCAGTCTTTAACTCTACAATCTTTATTTTGGGGGTTGCCTGCGGCCGGGCTTTCCGCTTCAATCTTTTTGCCGGCACTCCTGTAGCGCAGTTCTGCATAGCGGCCAATTATGCTGCAACACCCAAAAAACCGGCCGTTACAGGCAAAAAGGATTTCCACTTCAATCCCTAACCCAACCCGTTTCCGTTACTTCCGCGCCAGAACCAGATACTCGTTAAGGCTTTTGCAGAATAAGATGATGCCAACAAATTACCCTTCGGTTTAATAGTAACAGGTGCCTGCGGGCATCAAATTTAATAGCGCCAGAGGGTAATTACAGATTGTATATTCTTATTCTACACAAGCCCTATTATATTTGATCAAAAAACACACATGAAAAAGTTTCTGAAATGGTCCGGAATAGTGCTGGTGTCGCTGGCTATACTTCTTTTTGCAGGGTTTCAGGTTATGAAGTACCAAACCAAAAAAGCCAGCCCCGAAATAGAGGCCCAATACAAAAGCAACGGCAAAGACATAGAAGTAGAATACAGCAGCCCCTCTAAACGAAACCGCGAAATTTTCGGGGCCTTAGTGCCTTATGGCGAAGTCTGGCGCACCGGAGCCAACGAGGCCACCACCTTCGAAACCAAAACCGACCTCACGATCAGCGGCCGGAAATTACCCGCCGGCAAGTACACCTTATGGACAATCCCGAACCAAACCGAGTGGACCATTATCTTCAACAGCAAACAATACGGCTGGGGCATGGGCTGGGACGGCAAAATTCCGCGCGAGCCCGAAGCCGATGCGCTGCAGCTAACCGTGCCTGTTCAGAATACAGAAACGGTTATCGAGCAATTTACCATCAACTTCGCAGAGAGCCCTGGCGTAACCATGAATCTGATGTGGGATAATGTGAAAGTTTCGGTGCCGATAGAGTAAGTAGCCTAAAACAAAAAATCCGGGTTCTGTAATGAGTCCGGATTTTTTGTTTTTGCAGTAAATAGTTAAGCCGGAGTTACCTGGCGCGGGAGTTAAGCGAAGCGTATCTCGTGACAGTTACTGGCGCAAGTCTTTAGCGAAGCGGTGACTTGTGCCTTTATACAGTATGCCAGTCTTCAGACTGGCGAAAAGTACAGTGGCACAAGAGACGCTTCGCTTAACTCTCGCGCCAGGAAACGGCTGCAAAAATTGCAAGCTTCTTCAATTCTTCAACCTTCAATTCTTCAACCCTTTATAATCTCCAATCCACTCGAAGTTCCGATTCTATCCGCGCCTGCCTCTATCAGTTGCTTCGCGAAAGCATAATTTTTGATGCCTCCAGCCGCTTTTATCCTGATTTTTTCGGGCAGCACTTTGCGCATTAGCTGCACATCTTCTACAGAAGCGCCACGCGAAGCAAAACCGGTAGAGGTTTTTACCATGTCTACATCGGCCTCTGTACACAACCGGCACACTTGCTCAATTTCGTCGGGCGCTAATAAAGCTGTTTCGATGATCACTTTTAATATTGCCTGGCCGGCCTTGCACACATCCGAGAGCGCCATTAGTTCTTTGTGCACAAAATCGTGGTTGCCGGTTTTAAAGGCTGCTATGTTTAGCACGGCATCTACCTCGTTGGCGCCGCGGGCAATTACGTCGTGGCACTCGTTTACTTTGTTAGTGAAGGTGGTGTAACCCAGTGGAAAGCCCACAACCGTTGCCACGTTTACACGCGTATTATTCAATAATTCAAAAGCAAGGTTTACATAGCACGGCGGCACGCAAACGGCGGCGAACTCATGCGCTGCAGCCTCGGCGCAAAGCTGGCGAATCTGGTCTTCGGTGGTGTCGGGGCGCAGCAGCGAGTGGTCTATGCAGGCGGCAATGTTTTGGGGTGTGATGTCGGGCATAATTGTTTAAACATTTAAAATCAGGATGTGTAAAGAGTATTCGTAAGGGCGAATTGCATTCGCCCGGATGGATCAGCGAATTATCATCAGAAAAAGCCTCCTCCAAAACTGAATTTCACGTAATATGCCTGGCCGCGGGTAGAGGTAATTCCGGTAATTTCCTGGCCGTCGTGCTCCCAGTCTTGTAGTGCGGGCATGCCGTACGTACCAAAATCGATTCCGAAAATAAAGCCCGATTTATGACCTTCTCTGGCAATCAGTTTCTTCAACCCAAAACCGCCTTCCAGCGCGATTCCACCGGCCGAATATTCTTTAGTTTCGCCGGGTTGCAGCGAGTGCGAGGCCGACAAGGCGAAAGGAGTGGGGCTGGAGTTTGTTAACTCCAAGATTGTGCCGCTGTAGCCAACGCCGCCGTAGGGGTACAGCAGCCAGCCATCTTTGTTGTGCAGCGCGTAGCCAAGGTTAAAAAAGCCCGCGCCGGTGCTCAGGCTGGCTTCGCCGCGATTGTTCAGGCTGCTGCCAAACATAGAGCCAAAGCCATTTCCGCCAAGTAATATTTCTGAATTTATTATAGCGAAGCCGCCTCCGCCTACAGAAACCCCGGTTTTGGCCAGCGCGAAATCGTAGCCCAGAAATTGGTATTGCTGCAAATCGCGCTGCAGTTTATCGAAATTCCCTATAGCCGGCCCCACCGAAAAGTGACCGAAACCCTGCGCCAACCCAAGGCTGCAAAGGCCAAAAAACAGGGCGGTGGCGCATAAAAAAGTGCGTGTTAGTTTTGTCATGTCTGGCTGTTGTTTACCGATAAATAATCTTTCAGGGCATCTACATATTCAGCGAAAGCTTTGCTGCCGGCCGGGCTTATTTTGCACAGCGTTAGCGGCTTATTGTCGCGGAATTTCTTCTCTACGGCAATGTAACCGGCCTCGCTAAGTTTAGTAATCTGCACACTCAGGTTTCCGGCTGTGGCTCCGGTTTTTTCTTTCAGATAGGTAAATTCCGCTTCGTCTACACTAATCAGCAGCGACATAACGGCCAGCCGGAGTTGTGAGTGTAGCAGCGGATCTAAATCCTTAAACGGAGGCATGTGCAAATTTAGCTTTTAATAAATGCCCCGGAATAATATACCCGGTTAAAACCGCGCCGGCCAGGCAAAGCAGTTGCTGCTCGAAGGGCATAAAATTGGCCACCACAGCCAGCGCCCAGCAGCAAATACCGCCCAGCATCAGGGGCCTGAATTTAATGGCGCCACCCGAGGCGAATAGCCCAATGCCATATAGCAACATCATAAGCGGGTAGGTGTACAGGCCAAGTTCATTCATCGAAACCAAAATCAGCAAAAACGGCACTGCCAGGCTTAGCCAGATAAAGCCGATTACGCGGTCGAGGTGCGTACGCACGGTAGCCGAATCGCTTCTCCTTTTCGAGTAAATTATGTTTACAATCGCTCCTAACGGCATCAGAATCCAGACGGCATTTGCCCAGCTTATATTAAGTTGAAGCAGCAGATAATTGGCCAGCGACGCCACCAGCACCAGCCAGCCCCAGAAGAGGTAATAAAAACTGTCGTGCGAAAAATTACCCTGCGTAGAGCGGATCATGCCCTGAATAAGGTCTAGGCTTTCTTGTTGAGTTAACGGTTTGTCTTGCATCGGTATAGTGTTGTAGAGTTGTAAATATGTTGCAAATATAAAGTGGTTTATAATGTAAACCAAATAATGCCCGGTGCTTCGGAATAGCGGATGGTAGTAAAGCCGCTCAAAATAAAAAAGCTCCCGGCCAAACAGGCTAGGAGCTTTTTGCATGGTAGCAGAGGCTTTTTTGCCCCTTGCAGCTTTTGATGCCCCCTACAAGAGGTACAGCAATAAGCCTCTGCAGTTAAAAGCTGCAGGGGCCGTTTTTTAGGCCGTTAGGGCATAATTACTTCTGAATAATTACTTTCCTGGTCGCGGTAGAATCTGCACTCTTAACCGTAAGCAAATACACGCCATCTGATAAGCTTCCTAAGGGCAGCTTGTACGATGTTATGGCGGCTTTATTTTCTTTAGAAATAAGGACTTTGCCGGTAATATCTGTTACTGTAAGTGCCAGGCCTTCCGTGAAATTTCCCTCAATAAACAGGTGGTTGTTGGTTGGGTTCGGATAGGTTTTAAGATTTGCGGCAAAGGCATCATCAGAAATACCTACCGTAGTAACCGCATAGCAGGTAGAGGTAACAGAGCAGCCATTGTGGCTAGTGATAATAACGGCGTAGTTGCCGTTTTGGGTTGCGGTAAAAGTCTGGCTTGTTTGTCCTGCTATAGGGGCATTGTTATTATCGCAGTTTAGCCACTGGTAGG
>JAFADQ010000343.1 GCA_023424725.1 Bacteroidota bacterium | reverse complement strand
GTTATTCATGGCCGTAATACGGGTGCCTTTTGTGAGCCAGTGCGCCGAAATAACGAGCACCGCTTTAGGCACGGGCAGCTCCTCTCCCATCTTGCGCCAGCGCTGGCTAAATTCGTTGTCTTCTATGGCATTCATCGGCGAGCCGTGGCCCACAAAAAGCACGGGCATGGTAAAATCCTGCTCCGATAAATTGCCGGTAAACTTATTAAAAGCTGATAAAGTGGATATGGTCATGGCTCCTCCTAAAACTGATTTTATAAATTCGCTCCTATTCATGATCAGGTATTTTTAAAGTCCGGTATTAATATTAGTGCCTGCAGAGGCTAAAATTGGCCACCGTAGGCACTAAAAAAACCTTGATGTAACTTCTGGCCGAAAACCGGCCGGGAGGCCGGCGTTACTGTTGCTTTACCAATTGTATTTCGCCCAAAACACGGATCTCGTCGCTTACAACAACGTTTCCGGCTTCGGTAACGGCGCTCCAGGTAAGCCCGAAATCTTTGCGGTTGATCTTGCCAGATACCGAAAATCCAACTTTAGTTTGCCCGTAAGGATCTACCACGATATCAGACATTTCTACCTCTACGGTAACCGGTTTAGTGGTGCCTCTAATGGTAAGATCGCCATGCAACTTTGCCGAATCTTCGCCGGTTTTCTCAAACTTTTTGCCAGTAAATTTTATCTGCCCGTGGTTTTCCGCGTCGAAAAAATCTGCTGATTTAAGATGCGTATCGCGCTGCGCGTTGTTGGTGTCGATAGAATTAACATCGGCCGTGAACACGATAGATTGCGCTTTCTCAAAATCGTCGCCTTCGGTTTCTACCTCCAGGTTAAACGTTTTGAAATAGCCGGTTACGTTGGTGATCATCATGTGCTTCACCTTAAACTGAATTTCGCTGTGGGTTGGGTCTACTGCCCATTTTGTAAGTGCCATGTTAGTGGTTTTTTAGGTTTGAAAAATCAAAGATATAAATTTATATGTACATACATACAATGTTTATACATTTATTTTTAGAAAAAGGTTTAGATGAGGTGAAAATTAAATAATTATGGCGAATGAAGCATGTGTTTCACGCTTGCGTAATAAAACCAACCGAAAGCCACAACACCCTCTCCCGAACCTGTCATTGCGAGCGGTAGCGCGGCAATCTTTTTCATCCTCCGCTTGGTTTGTTACGCGCGCTTTTTTGGCCTTCGCAGGTTTCTTACCGCCGGTTTTGCACGCTTTGTTGCCCGATTGCTTCGCTACCGCTCGCAATGACAGCTTAACAGAAACTGCGAGGCTCCGGTTAGCGCTGGTATTTGCATGCATTTTAATCGGACCAATTACTGTATTTTCAAAATGATAACTCACACATTCTCACCTACCTCCTGCTTTTCTGCTCTAAATTTCGTAATTTTGCAGCCCAATGAAAAAAGTGGCATTTTACACCCTCGGTTGCAAGCTAAACTACGCCGAAACATCTACCATTGCACGCCAGATGCAAGAGCAGGGCCTGCAAAAAGCAGAGTTTCATGAAGGCGCGGATATTTATGTGATCAATACTTGCTCGGTAACAGACCATGCCGATAAGAAATGCCGCAAGGTGGTAAAAGAAGCCTTAAAACATTCTCCAAATGCTTTTGTGGCCATTATTGGGTGCTACGCTCAGCTTAAGCCAAAAGAAATTTCAGAAATTCCGGGCGTTGATGTGGTGCTGGGCGCAGCCGAGAAATTCAGGTTAATGGAGCTGTTGCCTACTTTCGAGAAGCAGCCGCAAGCGCAGATTTTCGCTTCTGAAGTAAGCGAGGCCAACACGTTTCAGAATGCGTACAGCTTCGGCGACCGCACCCGTACTTTCTTAAAAGTGCAGGACGGCTGCGATTATTCCTGCACCTTCTGTACTATTCCGCAGGCCCGCGGGGCCAGCCGGTCCGATACGATAGAGAATGTGCTGAAATCGGCCCGCGAAATTGCCGCAACAGATGTAAAGGAAGTTGTACTAACAGGCGTAAATCTTGGCGATTTCGGTATCGAGCCCGGATTAGGCCGTGTTAACCGCTTTTTTGACCTCATCAGCCAGTTAGACGAGGTAGAAGGAATAGACCGGTTCCGGATTTCTTCTATAGAACCAAACCTGCTCAGCAACGATATTATTGAGTTTGTAGCCAAAAGCAAGCGCTTTATGCCGCATTTCCATATTCCGCTGCAGTCAGGATCTAACAAAATATTAAAGCAAATGCGCCGCCGGTACATGCGCGAATTGTATACCGAACGTGTTGCAGAGATCAAAAGATTAATGCCACATTGCTGTATTGGCGTTGATGTTATTGTGGGATTTCCGGGCGAAACCGATGCAGATTTTCTGGAAACCTACAACTTCCTTAACGAGCTCGACATTAGTTATCTGCACGTATTCCCTTATTCTGAAAGAGCCAATACCCCCGCCGCAGAAATGAAAGGCTCGGTGCCCGGCAGCAAACGCCACGACCGCACCACGCAGCTACGCAACTTATCGGAAAAGAAAAAACGAGCTTTTTACGAGCAGCACGAAGGTAAAATTGCAACGGCTTTATTCGAATCGGATATAGAAAACGGCATCATGCACGGTTTCACCGAAAATTACATTCGCGTTGCCGTAAAATACGACCCAATGCTGGTGAATGAGTTAAAACCGCTATTACTTACCAAAGTGAATGCCGAAGGATTAATGGAAGCTGAAGAAGCATTTGAGGAAGTGCTGAAGCATTAGGCTGGTAGTGGGAAGTAGGTAGTGGGAAGTAGGTATTGAGTAGTGGGATAAAAAATAGTTTACAAAGCGAGCGGGAGCCGGGTCAGCAGATCCGGCTTTTTTGTTTGAATCAGAATTTTCAGGATTAAAGAATTTCCAGAATAGGATTAGGTAGAATTTTTAGGCTGTAGGGGGCAAAAAAGTGGCCATTGCAGGGTAAATTACTTCTCTAAAGACAAACTGTTCCTCGCTCGCCTCTGGCGGGTGTGAGCTACGAAAGGCCTCTGGCCAAACTTTTATACCAGCGGCAAGAGGCCGCCAAATACCTCACACTCGCCAGAGGCGAGCGAGGGTGCTACAGTTTTAAAGTTGCAAAGGGCGAAAAACAGGGTGATACAGCTTATGGCTGCACTTAATTTCCTTTTCGTCCCAATACTCAATACCCGCTACCCAATACCAATTACTCATACCGCAACGACTCTATCGGATCTAGCTGCGAGGCCCGAAAAGCGGGGTAATAGCCGGAAATTAAGCCAACCACTATACACACGGCAAGGCCCAGCGAAATCCAAAGCCAGGGAATTATAAAACTGCCAGCGCCGGTTAAGGCAGAAACTCCGTTTCCGAGCAAAATCCCGAGTACTATTCCGGCAATACCACCCAACACGCAAATCACGATCGCTTCTATCAGAAACTGCATTTGTATTTGTTTTTTGGTGGCGCCAAGGGCTTTTCGTACGCCAATTTCCTTTGTGCGCTCCGTAACAGATACCATCATAATATTCATCAGGCCAATAGCAGCGCCAAGCAACGTAATAAAGCCAACAATAAAACCGCCGGTTTTCAAGCTTCCCGTAAGCCCATCCAGGGTTTTAGAAAGAGCGTCGCTGCGCAGTAGCTCAAACGAATTTTCTGCGCCGGGGCGGTCTTGCCGTATCGTGCGCATCAGCCCGGTTACTTCGCCCATCATATAGGTCAGGTT
>JAFADQ010000045.1 GCA_023424725.1 Bacteroidota bacterium | reverse complement strand
AACGCTGGTTCACGGCATCCCAGTTAATTACGTTAAAGAATGCAGTAATATAATCGGGGCGGCGGTTCTGGTATTTCAGATAATACGCGTGCTCCCACACATCGAGGCCCATAATGGCGGTGCCGCCGCAGGTTTGGGCAACATCTACGCCCATAAGCGGGTTATCCTGGTTGGCGGTAGAGCAAATTTCTACATCGCCGTTCTCGAGCACGCAAAGCCATGCCCAGCCCGAGCCGAAACGGGTAGCTGCTGCCTTAGAAAATTCTTCTTTAAACTTCTCGTAAGAGCCGTACTTTTTATTTATCGCCTCGCCAACCTGGCCGGTTGGTTCGCCGCCACCGTTCGGGCTCATTATTTCCCAGAACATGTTGTGGTTGTAGTACCCGCCGCCGTTGTTGCGCACGCCGGCCGGCATATCTTTCACGTTCTGCAGTATTTCTTCTATGCTTTTGTTTTCGTGCTCGGTGCCCTTAATGGCGTTGTTCAGGTTGGTGGTATAGGCCTGGTGGTGCTTGGTGTGGTGTATCTCCATCGTTTGCTTGTCGATATGAGGCTCCAGCGCATCATAGGCGTAAGGTAGTTGTGGAAGTTCGAATGCCATGTTGTTATATAGTGTTATTGGTGGAACATTAATTTCTGCAAATATATGCTTTCTGAAACAGGGGATAAAAATATACCCCGCGGCTTCAGTAATACTACAAATTAAGCAGAGGGTTGTTTAAAATTTGCACTTAAAAAGCGATGGCATCCTTCCGAGGGATGCCATCGCTGAAACAGTGCATACGTTTAGGCTGTAAAGGCCATTTTTTTGGGTATTGTAGCCTAATAGAACCGCCCTCGTTCGCCTCTGGCGAGTGTGAGCTTCGGACTGGCCTCCGGCCTATTTATAAAACTGCAAGATGCCGCAAAATACCTCACATTCGCCAGATGCGAGCGAGGGAAAGGGTATTGTAGCCTATTCTTCGCTTGCTTTATTAGTTTACCAGGCAGGAGCCTGGCGATCCGGACTGCCAGCCTCTTGCCTGGTTTTGCACATTTACCCCCGCATCTCCCTGAAAAATCCGGTTACCAGATCGCTGCATTCCTGGGCCATAATACCCGATACCATCTCGGTTTTTGGATGAAGTAAATTGGGTTGCACCCGGCGGTAACCGCGTTTAGGATCTGCTGCGCCATATACTACCCGTTGCAGCTGCGCCCAGAACAAACCGCCGGCACACATTACACAAGGCTCTAAGGTTACGAACAAGGTGCACTCCTGCAGGTATTTGCTGCCCAGGTTATTGGCTGCAGATGTGATGGCCAGCATTTCGGCGTGAGCGGTTACGTCCTGCAATTTTTCGGTTTGGTTGTAGGCGCGGGCAATAATTTTGTTGCGGCACACCACCACGGCACCTACCGGAATTTCGCCTTCGTCGCGGGCATAAAGGGCCTGTTTGTAGGCCTCCTTCATAAAATATTCGTCAGAGAAAACAGAAAGCAGCTCCATTATTTACCGAAGGTGTTTTGTTTGTCTTGCTGGGCCGGATCTGGCTTTGGCGTTTTAAAAATTATCGTCTCCATTATCTCCGGAACGGTGTTTTCCCAGGTGCTTTTCAGCTCTATCGGGGTCTGGAAAGAGAAAACCGTCATTTTATTCTGGGCATCATGTATGGTATACATGAGGTAAGAATACTTGCGGATGGGCTTTTTTATGGCGCTGAAATCCGCGTCTTCGTACTTCATCAGCGAGGTAAATTCCAGCACCAGGTAATCGCGGCCGTTAATAGTCTGAATCTTCTCGTTTAAAAAATTCACATCCGAATACATTTGCCTGATAGACGACTGCAGAAACTGCTGCAACAAGGGCAGGTCTTTGGCCGGGAAATCAGACCGGCGCTCGGTAACGATAAAATCGGCGTGGCCCTTAGGGTCGGTATAGGCGGCAAGCGGTTTTTTCCAGGTCGGGTATTCGTCGGCCAAATCGTCGAGGCTCATTACCTGAAAATCGGCGGGCAATTTTAGCTCTATTTTAGGTGTAATGGCCTTCTTTTTGAGCCTCGCAGGTTTTGCCTGGGCAGATGGGGGGTTAAGCGTGTTTCCTTTAGCAGGCGCCTGTTTGCGGCCTTTCGGGTTTTGCGCAAACGCCGGCCCGGCCAGAAAAACCAATAACAAGGTAAATAAAAATAAATTCCGGATCATGATGCAAAGGTAATAAGGTTACAGGTGCATTTGCCACCCGTGGTTTAATAACGTTCTGCATTCCGAAAAACGTGCCATTATTGTAAGTGAATAGGTTTTAATTTGATTAGAGTTTTAATAAGGGCAGGTTGATGTGCCCTTTAGCAAAACTCTGACGATTCTTTCATTCTGTAAATTCTGATTCTGAAAAAGGCTTTTCAATGCTAATAATCTTTGCGCGAAACCAACTTGCTTCAGCTTTCTACCAGTGCTCTCTACACTCCAGGGCCGTGAGGCCCCGTTGCCGGAACGCCGCTCTATAGCCTTCCCTATCTTCGCTATCGCTCAGATTTTTGCTTTCAGCAAAACCAGTCATGCTATAAGGCGACTAACCCGGCAACTGAAATCGGAAAAATCTTTATTACTGCTTCGCAGATCTGTAGCGCCGGTCTCCTGACCGGTAAAATTTAGTCTGCCGCAGGCTCCACTTCTTTTTAAAATTACCTGCAACGGCCAAATTCTACTCCACCACAACCCAAATCCTCCTTATCCTTTCATCCTGTAAATCCAAATTCAGACAAAAGGGCTAATGCAATTCGATCCTACAATAGAATGCTGCTCATCTTAAAATCTGTAAAAATCGTAATCAACCCTGCGGGCACCATTTTTAGCGCTGCCACAACCTAAATCTAAAACCGATAGCTTACCTTCGCTTTTAAAATTTGCCAGTATGCTGTCTGCCTTTTCGTTTTCTTTCCAGAACCAGAACTATTCCTTCTACCCAAGCCAGCCGATAGATATTTCTATACCCCTGAAAACCGGCACCGATACGGTGAATTGTTTTTGGGCAGAACCGGTGCAAATAGAACCCATACGCATGGGCGATTTTGTGGGCAGCGTGGCAGAAGGCGGCTCGGTAAATTACCAGCGCCTGGCCGTTACGCCGCACGGCAACGGCACGCATACCGAGTGTTACGGGCATATTTCTACCGATAAAAACGCCACCATAAACAAATGCCTTACACAGTTTTTGTTTT
Source organism: Bacteroidota bacterium (assembly GCA_023424725.1). Taxonomy (GTDB): domain Bacteria; phylum Bacteroidota; class Bacteroidia; order Cytophagales; family Hymenobacteraceae; genus JAFADQ01. The sequence continues at coordinate 1,492 of JAFADQ010000045.1, read as the reverse complement.
TCGCGAAGCTGGTTTCTTTACCCTTGCACAAACTACAGAACGGCGATGAAATTGTAAGGCTGGAAGACGTAAAAAATGCCCTGCCAGAAGGCAAAATACCGGAAGCGCTCATTTTACGCACATTGCCAAATTCAGAAGAGAAACTTTCGCGGCAATATTCCGGAACTAACCCGCCCTACCTGGAGCCCGGAATTGGAGAATTTCTGGCAGAAAACAACGTGCGGCATTTGCTGCTGGACCTGCCCTCGGTAGACCGCGAAATGGACGAAGGAAAACTGGAAAACCATCATCAGTTTTGGCAATATCCGCACAACACCCGCTGCGGCGCCACCATTACCGAACTGATTTTTGTGCCCGAACATGTGGAAGATGGAAATTACCTGCTGAACTTACAAATAGCGAGTCTGGAAATGGATGCCAGCCCGAGCAAGCCGGTTTTGTATAAACTTGGTCGTGCGAATTAATTGGCTCTATAAAGCTGCGACGGCCAAAAACAAGGGCAAATCAGCTGAAATAGCGATCAAGCAAATCTATGTGATCTTTGGTGCAGAGGCCGCGAAGGTAGTAAAGGTAAATGTTGCGGAAAATCTCGCGGGTGCTGAAAGAATTGGGCGGAAACAACTGAAAATTAAGCAACAGGTAAACATTTTGCAGAATTACCTTCGTAACAATGCTCAAATTCATTTCCTTTTTAAAATAACCTTCTTTTACACCCCGGTTTAAAATACCATATATCTGCGGGTAAGAATAGGTTTCGGAGTGCTTTGCAAATAATTCCAGCACGCGCGGGTATTTTACAAGGTCGGCCATATAAACAGGCGAAATATTCTCGAGACTTTTAGAACCGAATTCTATAAGGCCAAAAATTTCTTCTACCGGATTAGCCGCATTTTTAGAAATGCGCTCGTGCTCCAGTTTATCGTCATCCAGGTGCTGCTGGTACGCCTGCACCAGCATATCTTCTTTATTCTTAAAAAAACTGGTATAGGTAGCCTCAGATATGTCTAACTTCCTGCGCAGTTCTGCTTCGGTAAAGGCCTCGATGCCGTTTTGCTCAAAAAACTGCATCGCCTCTCTAAGAATAGTATTCTTTAAACCCATGTGTAACTAAAAGAGATTTGCTCCGGAAAACCCGCCAGTAAAGAGATAATATTCTGGGAGCCCAAGTATTATTTTACCTTTTCCTGGTTATTAAAAGTTTGGTTTTACCCATTTCGCTTTAAAGCAGGCGCCCGGTTTAGGTTTAACTAGGGCTAAACGTTAGCCTTTAATTTAAGTTACTGATGATTTTCTCCCTTATCAGAATCTTTCATCATCATGTCTACCACCATTGGCTTGTACTGGTTGGCCAGCGCGAAAACCTCTTCTCTTATAGCTTCCGGAGCGGCGCCGGTGGCCGTGCCTACGGTTTTACAATAATGATCCAGCAGGGCGCTTAGCAGGCTGCGGCTGTCTACAACCTGCACGGCTACGGCTTCCTGAGAAATTGGAT
>JAFADQ010000288.1 GCA_023424725.1 Bacteroidota bacterium | reverse complement strand
GGGTATAGCGGCTTTGCGGCGCTCCAGTGCTTCGCTGGCTTTGTTTTGTATAGTATCGATGTTATACACCAGCGCGCCCGGCACATTTTCTACCTCAGGCTCTACGCTGCGCGGCACCGATAAATCGATAAAGAATTTATACGAAAGGATATCGAGCTTGCGCACCATTTCGGCGGTAAAAAACGGCGACTCGGCAGAGATAGAAGAGATAATTACATCGGCAGTCTTCAGGCCTTCTTTTATATCTTCAAACGGCAGCACTTTGTGTCCGCATTCGGTGGCCAGGGCCTCGGCTTTACTTAAGGTGCGGTTGCAGATAGTAACCGAGCGGTGGTGCGCTTTCTGGAAATTACGGCACACATCGGCGCCAATTTCGCCCAAACCAACTACCAGTACGTTTGCGCCCGGCATATCGGCGGTAAGCTCGTCTACCAGCTCTACGGTAGCGTACGAGGTAGAGGCGGCGCCATCGCGGAAAGAGGTTTCCTGCACTACGCGCTTGTTGGCAAAGAAAATGGTGTGCAGCAAACGGTGCAGAAACGGCCCGGCCATGTTGGCATCGGCGCTCCACTGGTACGCGTTTTTAACCTGGTTAATAATCTGCAGATCGCCAACTACCTGCGCCTCTAAGCCCAGCGATACGTTAAATAAATGTTGCACTGCATCCTGGTGCACATTCATTATAGTGAAATGATCCAGGTAATCGGTAACAGAAGCAATTCCCTTTGTAATTCCCAGCAGCTTTATAATCTCTGTACTGTAATCCTGGTCGGCGGTGTAATACACCTCCGTACGGTTACAGGTAGAGAGAACCAACAGATCGTTTGTCTCTATAAAATCGCCCAGGTTGCTCAGGAACTGGCGGCACGATTTCTCGTCCAGCGACAGTAACTCCCTGATCTCCAGAGGGGTCTTTTTATAAGATAAACTAATTGCTTTGAAGTTATTTAGCATTCTTGTTCAGAATATTTAATGCAAAATTACGGCCATAGGCCCAGAGAATAAATGACTTAGATCAATATAATCTAATTTGAAACTATTCTAAATAAGCTACCCTTTGTTTACTCAGGGCTGCGGCACTTAATTTATAACGTATTGCAGGGCATTTTTGTCTCTGCTTTTTACTGATTTTTATCAGTTTTTATCTGTTAGTTGCGTTTAACAGAGGGTTTCGCCTATTTTGCTATTTATGTTTTCACTTACTACTCCACGGCTGGGCTTAAAAGCCAGTTTAATGATAATAGCGCTGCTTATCGGCACGGGCACCGTATTATATACAAATATACTGGTAAATCAGTTATCGGAGCGCGAAGTGCAGCTTATAGACCTGTACGCCAAAGCAATAGAAGCGGCTACAAGCGCCGAGGGCGGCGGAAACCTTTCGTTTATCAGCGAGCAAATTATTGGCGCCAACAACTCTATACCCGTTATTCTTACAGACGAAGAAGAAAATCCGATCAGTTTCGAGAACATAGAATTTGCGAAAGATGCTTCGGAAGAAGAAATAGATAAAGAACTGAGAGCAGAGGTAAACGCCATGAAAGCAGAGCACGAGCCCATTATTATAGATTTTGGCGAGGGCTTCCGGAATTATGTTTTCTATGGCGAATCTACGCTGCTTACCCAATTGCGCTATTACCCGTACGTGCAGTTTCTTATTTTGGGTTGCTTCGCGATTATGGCCTACCTGGCGTTTAGCTTTTCGCGGCGCGCCGAGCAAAACCGCGTTTGGGTAGGTTTGGCCAAAGAAACCGCGCACCAGTTGGGCACACCGCTATCGTCGTTAATGGCCTGGAACGAATACCTTAAAACCAGCCCTAAGTTTGTAGGCGAACCCATAATTGGCGAGCTCGATAAAGATATCAGACGTTTAGAAATAATAACCGAACGCTTTTCTAACATTGGCTCTGTGCCAGTGCTGAAAGAGGAAGATATTTTACGGGTTACTACACAGGCAATTGGCTACCTGGAGGGCCGTGTGTCGAAAAAGGTAAACATCACCATCCGCAGCAGCCTGGAGCAAGGCACACCGGCCCGCATTAATGTTCCGTTGTTTGAGTGGGTGATAGAAAACATTACTAAAAACGCCATAGATGCTATGGAAGGAAAAGGCGATATCACCATTTTTCTTTCGGCGCTTAATCAAAACCAAATCGCAATAGATATCCGCGATACGGGCAAAGGCATTGCCAAGGGCCATTTGCAGGAAGTTTTTAAGCCCGGCTTCACTACCAAAAAGCGCGGCTGGGGCCTTGGCCTGGCGCTTGCAAAACGCATTATCGAGATATACCACCAAGGCAAGCTCTTTGTTAAGTGGAGCGAGGTAGGCAAAGGCACCATGTTCCGGATGATACTGAACAGAGAATAGCCGCCTGAAGCAGAGCCCCTGTAGCGCCGGTCTCCAGACCCGCGTATGATTAAAAGTCCTGCGAGGGGCAAAAAGCTATACGGCAGCGCATAAATTATGCTGTATTACATCGGTTTTTGACGCTAGCAGCTTTGAGCTTTTACAACACACCGGTCTGGAGACCGGCGCTACAGGTTGCTTTGTAAACTTTATCATAAATAGCAAAGCCGGCTCTTTTCAGAACCGGCTTTGTTGTTTGTGTCGCACTACGCATTACGAAAATCGCACTACGTAATAAAAACTACCTGTTGTGGGCGCCGTCTTTATAAGGGTTGTCGGAGTTTTTTGGTGTACGAGAGCTGTCGCCAAGGTTTTTGCCGGTTCCTTTGCTTTCGTCAGAATGCAGGTTGCCGCTGGTTTTGGTGTTGCCCGCGCCGGCTGTCGCGCCGCCCACTTTATGGG
>JAFADQ010000287.1 GCA_023424725.1 Bacteroidota bacterium | reverse complement strand
GTGTTAAACTGGAAGCCGTGGCTGCCTTACCTGCTGCTGGCACTACTTCTGCTTCTTCCTAAAATATTCTCTCCGCTCAAACAATTATTAGGCTGGGAACTGGTGTTCGGCAACATGTTCGGCTCCGGAATAAGAGGTGGGATAAAATTACTTCAATCGCCGTTTTTACCTTTTGTAATTGTTGGGCTGGGCGTGGCGCTTTTCCTGAAAAGCAAATCGCTGCACCTGAAAGAGCCGCTGGGCAAAATGGGCGCCGTTTTCGTGGTACTCTTTCCGTCGGTTGCCATTGCGCAGCTAATGATACACTCGGGTGGTGCGCAGCCATCTATGGTGCAGCATATCGCTATGTTATTAAGCAATTTGGGCGGCGCTTTCCCGGTTTTCGCGCCTTTTATTGGTGTAATGGGCGCTTTTATAACTGGCAGCACCACGGTGTCTAATGTGGTTTTCGGCCCCTCCCAACTCCAAACCGCATTAGCGCTCGGCACCGATACTTCCGATATTCTGGCACTGCAGTTAGTAGGCGCTTCTCTCGGAAATGCCATCTGTTTATTTAATATTATTGCCGCTGCATCGGTAGCCAATATTAAAGATTACAAGCAGGTTTTGGCAGCAAATTTATGGCCCACTTTAGCGGCTACGCTGGTGGCCGGTTTTTTAGGATTGATGTATGTTTTAGTTTTATCCTGATCGATCTTAATATTAACCGCAGAGAGGCAAAGAAAGCGCAAAGTTTCGTAAAGAGAAGAGAATCAACCATCCTTCCATTTTCTTGTTTTATACCTCACACCGTCACAAACTGTGCAAACTTCGGCTCCTAAAAACCTCACCCCCCAACCCCCTCTCCAAAGTGAGAGGGGGAGAATAAGGAGCCTGCGGCAAATTAAATTAAGAGCAAAGCCCGATAGCCGCTTTTGGAATTTATGCATAGTTTGTGGCGGTTTAAGGTATAAAATCTGCGAAACCCCGCGTAAAACTCTGCGCCTTTGCGGTTAAAAATCCACGCACCAACTCTCAAAAACTACCTAAAAACCGGCCGCTGCATCATCGCCTCTTGGCTCTGCTCCGCCTTCTAACTTTCCATCGGGCAGCACCAAAATACCTGCGGCCCGGCCTATTCCTTTTAACCGGGGCACAATGCGGTGGCCTTTTAGCCAAAGTTGCAAGCTTCTGCCAAAACCTAAAGCGCCCCACTCGGTAAGTACCCAATCGGGTTGCCATTGGTGATGAAAACGCCCCGCATTTACAGCGCCCTGCATGGGCATATTGTGGCGCGTAACGTTAAGAATGATCTGAAAAACGGTAGTAATAATGGTGGAGCCTCCCATAGCGCCGACCACCAAATAAAGCTGGCCGTTTTTTTCCAGAATGGTGGGCGTCATAGAGCTTAGCATGCGCTTTCCGGGGGCGATGGCATTGGCAGAATCGCCAACTAAACCATACAAATTGGGCTGACCGGCTTTTATGCTGAAATCGTCCATCTGGTTGTTGAGCAGGAAACCGGCACCGGAAACAAACACTTTAGAACCGAAGCTGCTGTTTAGTGTGGTGGTTACCGAAATGGCGTTTCCTTCTGCATCAACAATAGAATAATGCGTGGTGTTAGGGCTCTCGGGCGGCGGCACTGTTCCGGCCAGTATTTCTTTGCTGCGGGTGGCTTTTTTAGGCGAGAAATTCTGCATCCGGCTTTTTATGTAAGGCAAGTGCAAAAGGTTCTGCACAGGCACTTTAAAATAATCCGGGTCGCCCAGATGCCTGGCGCGGTCTGCATATACGCGGCGCTCTGCTTCTATCATGAGATGGGCCGTTTTTTGGCTGCTCCTGCCCCATTCGTGTAAAGGATAGTTGTTAGTTATTGCCAGTAGTTGTGCCAGCGCGATGCCGCCGCTGCTGGGTGGCGGCATCGAAATTATTATATGCTCGCCAATTGTTACTTCAATCGGTTCGCGCCAGATAGCGCGGTAATTTGCAAGGTCTTGTTTGCTGATAATACCGCCGCCACGCTGCATTTCTTCTGCAATTAAAGTAGCAGTTTCGCCTTCATAAAAACCGGCGCGGCCATAGTCGCTAATTCGCTTTAAGGTTTGTGCCAGTTCGGGGATGCGAAGTGTGTCGGCTTTGTTCCAGTGGCTTTTAAGTATAAACTCTGGCCGTTTAGTGTTGTAGCGCAGGAAATATTTTTTTTGTTCGTTAAGTTTTTCTGCTTCTTTTTTGGTGAGTGGAAAGCCTGCGGAGGCCAATTTTATGGCCGGCAGAACCAAACTGTCCAAGGGCATGCTTCCGTATTTTTGATGAAGTGTTACCATGCCGTCTACGGTGCCCGGCACCCCGGCTGCTAAATGGCCATTTAAACTCAGGTCTTTAATTACATATCCTTTTTCGTTTAAATACATGTCGCGGTGAGCGGCGGCAGGTGCTTTTTCGCGGTAATCGAGCGCGGCGGTTTGTCCGTTTTTCTGGCGCAATACCAAAAAACCTCCGCCCCCAATATTTCCGGCATCGGGGTATACTACGGCCAGCGCAAACTGCACGGCAATGGCGGCATCGGCGGCGTTTCCTCCTTTTTTTAATATCTCTTTTCCTACTTCCGATGCCAGCGGATGAGCTGTTACCACCATCGCTTTTTCTGTAATAAGGCCTGTTTCGGAAAGGTCGCGGTTGGCGCAGCCAGAGGTTAAAATCAGTAAAAAGAATAGGTACGAATATTTACAGATCACATTAAAACTGGTTAACCGGCCTTATAAAATTTTGTGTGCCTTAGTTTTTACTATTGAAAGCCGGTGCAGGTTTTAAATCTCAATAGCCAGCAAACCCATAAGCTGCGAAGGGCAATTTTAAGGGTACGGGAGCCGAAAACAAACGTATCTGAAAGCACATAATCAAACTGATTTATAGAACTAACGTTTTTAGATAAATAAAGTAACAAGCTATATGCAATTTAAGCAACCGCCGCAGGTATATAACCATCAGGGAAAGATTAGAACTGTTGGCTTTGAGCTGGAATATTCTAACCTTGGCATAGAAGAATCTATAAACATTATTCAGGATTTATATGGCGGCGAAATACAGCAGGAAGCACGCTTTAAACGCCATGTAATAAACACTTCGCTGGGCGATTTTACAGTAGAGTTCGATCTTACTTTGCTTACCGAAAAAGGCTACCGAAAATTGCTGGACCCGTTTAATATAAGGCTGGAAGAAGTAAAATTAGGATCGGGAACGTTAGAAGAAGAAGTAGAAACGGTTTTAGAAAGCATTGTAGGCAAAATTTTCCCGTACGAAATTGCCTGCCCGCCTGTGCCCGTAACCGAACTGAATAAACTGGAGCCTTTGCGCGACGCGCTTTTCCGTAACCGGGCAGAAGGAACTCAGGCTTTTATTACCAACGCTTTCGGCACGCATATAAATGTAGAAACCCCCGATCTGGATTGCGAAACATTGCTCAGATATTTAAAGTCTTTTTTGTTGCTTTACCCCTGGCTTATCGAGAAAGGAAAAACAGATTTCGCACGTAAGGTAAGCCCTTTTATAGATCCGTACCCCGGTATATACATAAAAAAAATTCTGGACAAAAATTATGCTCCGGACCTGGATAAGTTTATTACAGATTACCACCTCTGCAACCCCGACCGCAACCGGCCTCTGGATATGTATCCGCTTTTTGCATCGCTGCGAAAAGAATTGGTAGAAACCTTTCGCGATTTAGGAAAAGTAAAGCCGCGTAATACCTTTCATTACCGCTTGCCCAACAGCTCTATTGCCGAACCGGGCTGGACTCTGGCCCAGGAATGGAACCTGTGGTGTGAGATTGAAAAACTAGCCAACAACAAGGAAAAACTGCAGCAACTAAGCGCCGGCTATCTTAATTTAAGAGAAGAAACCATTATCGGCTTCGAGCATAAATGGGTAAAAAAAATAACTGAATGGCTTTATTAAAGCGCACATCCAGGATAAACAGAAACCGGCCCACTATTGGGGTTACCGGCCCCGACAAGGGTGGCGAAGCTGCCTGGATTTTTACTGCGCTTTCGGTTAGGCTGGCAGGCGGAAGGCCGGTTAGAATTACCCCCAATAACCCACGCACCGCAGATGGTTTACAAGCGCTTATAATTGGCGGCGGAGCAGATGTAGACCCCAGCATTTATGAAACCGACCATGTAATAGACGAGTATCTGCAAAGCACCCTGCGGAGGCCAAATAAAGGGCTGTTATGGCGTATCGGAAAGTTTATAAGCCGTGTTTATTACCTGCTTTTGTTTTTTCTCCGGAAAGTTTTAAGCCGTAACCGCAAACTTACTTTCGGACTGGACAAAGCACGCGACCACCTGGAGTTGCAACTGATAGACCAGGCAGTAAAGAAAGATTTGCCGGTAATGGGAATTTGCCGCGGCGCTCAGCTTATAAATGTTTATTTCAGAGGAACGCTGTATAAAGACATCGCTAATTTTTACACCGAAGAACCAAATAAAGCCAGTATTTTTCCGGTGAAAGAAGTGCATATAAAGCCGGGCAGCAAGCTGGAGGAAATTTTGCAAACGCGCCAGCTTATGGTAAACGCCTTACATAACCAGGCAGTAAATAAGCCCGGCGAAAACATAGATATTGTGGCCCGCGAACCCAACCGTGTGGTGCAGGCAATAGAGCAAACTTCCTGCGATTATATGATAGGCGTGCAATGGCATCCGGAGTATTTAATACAAAGCGCCGTGCACCGCCGGTTGTTTACATGGCTTATAAAAGAAGCAAAACAAGTAAGCCAGCAAATAGAAGAAAAAGATATGCGGGAAGCATTGCAAAACCCAGAAATAGAAGTAGAAAAACACCTGCAGCAGGAGACAGAAAAAGGAACTTAGGCGCTACCAAAAATCAGGAAAATCCGGAAAGAAAGATAAGCACCGGCAGATGGTATAATCGGAACGAAATCTAAACGAAATTTTCATGAAAAAAGGGTTTAAAACTACGTGGGAAATAACGAAAGAGACATTTAAAAAATTTGCAAACGATCGTCCGTTAGACTATGCAGCTACTATTAGTTTCTACACCATATTTTCGCTGCCTGCCTTGCTAATTATCATGATCCGGATTGCAGGATCGGCCTTTGGGCAAGAAGCAGTTAGCGGCCAGCTGGTAACTCAGATTTCGGGCATAGT
>JAFADQ010000409.1 GCA_023424725.1 Bacteroidota bacterium | reverse complement strand
ACCTTGGTCAGGTCACAGATTATATTCCTGAAAAATCAACGGGCTGGCGCTGATGTTCAAGCCTTGTCTTCATTCTGGAGGCAGCATCGGCAGGTGCAATTCCTTTTCTGATGTCGGTGCGGTACTTGTTATAAGCGGCGATTTCCAGGTCGAAGCTTTTGCGGCACATGGCTATCATCTGCCTGAAATTTGCCTGGCCTTTTTTAGGGAATTGCGTAACTGTTTCTTCTGTGGTGTTGGTTAAAATGGCCGTTACAGCCTCGCACCAAACGCGCGCTTGCTCCGGGTCTGTATGGCCGCTCAGGGCAAGCCTTGCTTTTACGCTTTCTTCAATAATTTGCTTACTTAAATCATCCATAAAATAAATGGTTGTGTTGGTGAATTTACCCTGGAGTAAAAATGAGATTGTATAAAGCTAAAAAAAAAGGCAGCTTCAGAAAACTGAAACTGCCTTTTAATTGGTGGAGAATATCGGAGTCGAACCGATGACCTCTTGCATGCCATGCAAGCGCTCTAGCCAGCTGAGCTAATCCCCCGGAATAATAGCAAAAGCAACTCTTCTGCTCTAATTGTGGGTGCAAAGATACACTACCGGTTTTATTTGTGCAATCTATTTTGAGAAATCTTTCCGGAAAATGTAACCGGCCTTACAGCTTTTATTACCCGGTCGCGGTAATAGGCCGAATTTATATTATTTTCGATTACTCCCATAGAGGTGGAGGCGTGAATAAAAGTAACATCGGTTTTGCCGTTTACAGCGGTTACCAGGCCAACGTGGTTTATTCTTCTCTTATTGCTGCCCATGCCAAAAAATACAAGGTCGCCTTCCTGCAAGTCGTTTAAATTTACCGGCGTGCCATAATTGCTTTGTGCTACAGAATTGCGCGGAATATCTACATCTATTGCCTTATAAGAAACCATGGTAAGCCCTGAGCAATCCATGCCGATGCGAGTGGTGCCGGCATCGCGGTAGGGGGTGCCGATAAACGACCTGGCGGTTTTTATTACCTTCTCTATTTCGTGGTTAGAGATGCCAGATTTGCTTCTGTTGCCCTGGTTTTTGCCCTTCGCAGCTTTTTTATCTTTCTTATTATTTTTAGCAAGCTTGGTATCGTCGCCAACTTTATGTTTTACAACTTCGCGTTTTCCTTTATTCTTTCGGGCCTTTTTTTCGGCATAAAATCTTGCTTTTCGCTCGTTGCGGGCAGCATTTTCTGATGCGGTACAGCTGGCCAGCATTACCAGAACAAGCAAATAAATATAGAATGGAGATTTCAGAAGAAGTTTCAAAGCAGTAGATTTAAAGTTGAAACACCCGGCAGGCACTTACCAGCTACTAAGCCAAGATAATACCAAAACTCATGAAAACGAACTTTAACTTATTAACATCTGATATAATAACCTCATTTACAGATATATTAGGTGTTGATAACGTAATTGTAAATAAAGAGGCGCTCGGTTTTTACAGCCACGACGAAACCGAAGATCTGTGCTATTACCCTGAAGTAGCCCTAAAACCGGCCTCTACAGCCCAGGTTAGCCAGATAATGAAAATTTGTTACGAAAACTGCATTCCGGTAACGCCCCGTGGCGCCGGCACAGGCCTGAGCGGCGGCGCGCTGCCGGTGCATAAAGGCGTGGTGCTAAGCATGGAACGGTTTAATAAGATTATTGAAATAGACGAGCGCAACCTGCAGGCAACCGTAGAGCCCGGCGTAATTACAGAGGCGTTTCAGATGGCGGCCGCCGAAAAGGGGTTGTTTTACCCGCCCGACCCGGCCAGCAAGGGCTCGTGCTTTTTAGGCGGCAACCTGAGCGAGAGCAGCGGCGGACCAAGAGCCGTAAAATACGGCACCACCCGCGATTATGTACTGAATCTGGAAGTAGTGCTGCCCAACGGCGATGTAACCTTTACGGGAGCGAACGTGCTGAAAAACGCTACCGGCTACAACCTAACCCAGCTCATGATCGGTAGCGAAGGAACATTGGGCATCATCACTAAAATCGTTTTCCGGCTAATTCCGCTGCCGCGTACCAATATTGTGTTGCTGGTGCCGTTTACATCTGCAGAAGAGGCCTGCGCGGCGGTTTCTAAAATTTTTATGGCGGGCCTGGTGCCATCTGGAATGGAATTTATGGAGCGCGAAGCTTTAATCTGGGCCAGTCGCTACCTTAATATACCGCTTACTGTGCCGCCCGAAATTGAGGCGCATTTGCTCATAGAGCTGGATGGCAACGATCTGGATGTACTCTATAAACAAGCCGAAGAGCTTTACCAGGTGCTCGAACCGTTCGGAACCGGCGAAATTTTACTGGCCGATAATGAAAAACAAAAAGAAGAGCTCTGGAAGCTGAGAAGAAATGTGGCCCACGCGGTGAAGAAAAATTCGGTATATAAAGAAGAAGATACCGTGGTGCCCCGCGCCGAGCTTCCGGTTTTGCTGAAAGGCGTAAAAGAAATAGGAGCAAAATACGGTTTCAGCAGTGTTTGTTATGGCCACGCCGGCGACGGAAACCTGCACGTAAATATCATAAAAGAAAGTATGACCGATAACGACTGGCACGGCGAAAAACTCACCCAGGGCATACGCGAACTTTTTAAACTGGTAGTAAAACTGGGCGGCACTATTTCTGGCGAGCACGGCATAGGTCTGGTTCAGAAACCTTACTTGGATATTGCGCTGAGCGAGGCGCAAATAAGCCTTATGCGCGGAATAAAGCACGTTTTCGACCCGAAAGGAATAATGAATCCGGGAAAGATATTTTAACAAGTAAAAACCTGTTTTTCTGCT
>JAFADQ010000406.1 GCA_023424725.1 Bacteroidota bacterium | reverse complement strand
GACCTGCAGGGCGTAAATTTGCAGGCACTAAATCTGTACCCGGACGACGTGCGCATACAAGGCAAGCTCTCTACAGATTTAAGAGGATCGGGACTGAAAAATATCGCAGGAACGGTTACCGGAAGCGAGCTGATCGTTACCAAAGACGGGCAACGTTTTCCGGTAGATACGCTATTGCTAACGATAGCGCAAAATGCTCCGGGCACAAATGTAAATCTGGTTTCGTCGGTAGCTAATTTAACGTTTACTGCCCAAAATAATTTAGAAGATTTCGCTGCTGCGGCAACCAAACATTTCAGCAATTATTTCGATCTGCAGCCCGACCAGCCCTATGCGGCAAACCTCGCGCTGGATGATTTTTCTTTCAGCCTGCAATTGCGCAACACCGGTCTTATCACAGCCTTTGTGCCCGACCTTGAGCGACTTGTACCCGGGCAGCCCATTACCGGAAAATTTAATGGCGAAACGCAGGATCTGGATGTTGCCGGATCGTTACAGCGCATTACCTACATGGGCTACGACTTAAAGGCTGTGGGCATCAATTTAGAGGGCGACAGAGACAAAATTTTCTACAATTTCACGGTTCAGGAACTCTCTGACAGCACGCTGCTCGTAAACAATATAGGCCTTACCGGAAATGCCCGCGATAACACCATTTCTACCCGCATCGGGATTTCTGATAACGACAGCACCGAGGTTTTCGCGCTTGGCGGAAAGATCAGCAGCCAGGGCGACGATTTCCGCTTTTCCATCAGCCCCAAACATTTAATTTTAAACAGCGAGCCCTGGTCTGTACCGGACGATAATTATATACAATTTGGTGGCGACCTGCTGTATGCAAATAATGTGCGGTTAGAGCGTAACGGCAGCTTTATTTCCCTCGATAGCGAAGGCGCGCCAAGCCCTAATTCACCACTTAATGTTGCCTTCGGCGATTTCCATATCAGTACCGTAATGGAAATGGTGCAACGCCAGGACAGCACCATTGGCGGCACCATAAACGGCACGGCCAGGCTAACGGATATTATGTCCGGCGCTCCTGGCTTCACTTCCGATCTTACGGTTTCTTCCTTCACTTACCTTGGCAATCCGGTTGGCGATATCGCGCTGAAAGCAAGCACCGCCGGCGAGAACCGCTACAACATAAACGCGGCGCTTACCGGCAATGGAAACCAGCTAAATGTAGCCGGAACGTACGCTGCGCTAGATACTACCGGCGTGATGAACCTGACGGCTGACATCGGAAACCTGAACCTGAAAACCTTTGAAAGTTTTACGATGGGAATGGTGCGCGATATGGACGGATCGGCCACCGGAAACCTGCGCATTACCGGAAGTTTAGACGACCCAAATATTCTCGGAAACCTGAACTTTAATGCCGCGCAATTTAACCTCGCCATGCTAAATGCTGTGTTTAAATTACCAAACGAGCAGATCAGGTTTACAGAACGGGGCATCAATTTCCCTAAAGTAACCGTAGCCGATGCCAGCAATAATACCATGCGCGTAAACGGCAACATCCTCACCCAAAATTATGCAGATTACACTTTTGATCTGTCTGTAAGCACCGACCGTTTCCTGGCCATGAACTCAACTGCCAAAGACAACGACCTGTATTTCGGTACGCTTTGGATAGATGCTGACGCTACTATAAAAGGCAAAGAAAACTTACCGGTGGTAAATGCCACAGTGGCTGTTTTAGATGGTTCGGCTTTATCGATGGTAATACCGGGCGCGGCGGCGGGCGCGGCAGAGAGAGAAGGCGTAGTAGAGTTTTTTGATGCCGACGATTCGCTGGCTACTATTCTGCAAAATAAACTGGAGGCGCAAAATAGTAACTCGGGTATAACCGGATTTGAAGTAGATGTAAACCTGGCCATAACAGATGCCACGCCAATAAGTGTGGTGATAGATCCTGTAACCGGCGATAATCTGGAAGTTCGTGGTAATTCCAGAAACCTGGCTGCCAGCATGAACACCCGCGGCGATATGCGCCTCAGCGGCCGCTACACCATATCAGAAGGCCAGTACGAATTAATTGTGTATAACCTTGTTACGCGCGAAATGCAACTTCGCGAAGGCAGTTATGTGCAATGGAACGGCGACCCGTTGCAGGCCGAAATGGATATAACAGCCGTTTATGAACTGCGCACCAGTACTATGGAATTAATGACTGGTTTTGTAAGTCCTGATGCTTTAAATCAATTCAGAACACCTATGAACATAGAGGTATTGGTTGATTTAGAAGGTGAGCTAATGAAGCCAGAAATAGATTTCGGGATCGAAATACCTGACAAAGAAAGGTCGGCCCAAAGAGGCCAAGTCGAGAACAGGTTAGGAGTTTTACGTACCGATGAGGCGGAATTAAATAAACAGGTCTTCTCGCTTTTGGTGTTGGGTAGGTTTATGGCCGAAGATCCGTTGGCCAGTTCCGGTGGCGGACTTAGTTCTGCTGCCAGAAACAGCGTAGGTCAGGTAATGTCAGACCAGTTAAACAAACTTTCTGACCAGTATGCCGGCGGGCTGGGGCTTGAGTTTGGCGTTAATTCTTACGAGGATTATTCTACCGGCACGGGCGAGGGCCGCACAGATTTAAACGTAGCTCTGCGGCAGCAATTGTTTAATGATAGGGTTACCGTAAGGGTAGGAACAGATGTTGGTTTGGAAGGCCGCGGCCGCGAGCAAAATAACATGAGCAATTTCGGTGGCGATATTTCTGTAGAATACACCATTTTGCCCGATGGCCGTTTGCGCGTGCGTGGTTTCCGCCGCAACAATTACGAAAGCTTTATAGATGTAGACGTTCAGGAAACCGGTTTAGCCCTGATCTATGTGCGCGATTACAATAATTTCTCCGACCTTTTCCGTGGTAAAGAAAGAAGATCGGAGCGGCAGAAAGAGCGGAAACAAGAAGAAAGGCAGGAGCTGAAAAAAGAAGTGGAGAAGGCCAAAACCGACGAAGAGGAAACCACCAAACCCTGACCCGGAACAAGAGCATATAATGAGGATAAAATTTCGAAAATTCATGTCTCACGCCCTTAATTTTGGGCTTTGCAGCTTCTGGATTGCATTGCTGGCTTTGCTCTTTTCTTCCTGCAGCGCTACCAAAAACGTGCCCGAGGGCGACGCACTTTTCTGGAATTACAATATAGATGTAAAATCTGACCAAAAATTAGAAGACAAATCTGCACTGGAACTTGAATTAGCCGGAACAGTGCGGCCTAAGCCAAACGCAAAAGTTTTGGGTATTCCGTTTAAGCTATGGATTCATAATTTTTTTGGTCCCACAGATAAGGAAAAAGGTTTTAAATACTGGCTTTCTTATAAACTGGGCCAGCCGCCGGTGCTGTTATCGTCTGTAGATACAACCAGTATTCAGGGAGTAATGCGTAGCCGGATGCACAACCGCGGTTATTTCGAAAACCACGTGAGCAGCACTACAGAAGTTAAAAATAAAAAAGCCGAGATCAATTTTACCACCACTCTGCAGCAGCCATACAAGATCCGGAAAGTAGTTTATCCGAAGGCCGATTCTTTGCCAATTTTCGATGATTTAAGAAAACTACAGCAGTATTCTTTCCTTAAAGTAGGCGAAAATTATAACCTGAATGCCATGATGGCCGAGCGCGACAGGTTAAACGAGCGGCTCAAGAATCAGGGATATTATAATTTCTCTCCTGACATGCTCATTTTCAGGGTCGACAGCACCGTAGAAACCCGGCAGGTAGATATTTTTATGCAGATAAAAAGAGACGCGCCAATTGCCGGATTGAAAAAGTATTTTATAGATGATATTTACATCTTCACCAACTACTCGTTAACCGATACGCTGCCTGCCATCGACACGATCAGAATTCAGGAAGTAAATTACATACCTAACGAGAATTACATCCGTGGCAAACACATTATGCGCTCGGTATTTCTGGAGAAAGGTCAGGAGTTTTCTAACCGCAATCACACGCTAACCATAAGCCGGCTAATGGGCATGGGCGCCTTCTCGTACGCCAACATAAACTACATTGCCGACACCCTGGAACCTTATAAGCTCGACGCCAATATTTACCTTACCCAGGCCATGAAAAAGTCGCTTCGGCTGGAGGCCCAGGCAGTCACAAAAACCAACAACTTTGCAGGGCCAGGGCTTATGGCATCTTTCCGGAACCGAAACGCTTTTAAAGGATCGGAATTGCTGACGGTAAACCTGGTAACCCGTTACGAAACACAAATTGGCGGAGCGAGAACAGGCGTAGAGTCCGGCGCAAAATTAAATTCTTATGAAATTGGCTTAAACACAGAGCTAACCTTCCCAAGGTTTGTGGCTCCGTTTAAAGTGCGGTCTATCAGGTCAGATTTTGTGCCTAAAACCCGCATTAATCTTGGCTATACTTTCCTTAACCGGGTAGAGTACTTTCAGATGAATAACTACAACCTTAGTTACGGTTACACATGGCGGCCAAAGCGAACGCTAACCTGGGAAGTAACGCCGATTAATATCCAGTATGTGCAACTTGGGAAAACTACCCCGGCCTTTGAAGAACGTTTAAGATTACAGCCATTTTTGCGCCGCAGCTTCGAGCAGCAATACATTTTCGGTTCTATTTACAGGCTTATTTACTCTAACCAGATGAGGCACTGGAAAACCAGTAATATTTACAACAGTATTTCGCTCGATCTTTCCGGTAATTCAATCAACGCCATAAAAACTTTATTAGGGGACGACAAACCGACAGAAGACAACCCCAGAACTATAGCCAAAAACCCCAAATTCGCAAACCAGCCCTTCTCGCAATATGTGCGCTTAGAAAACGATTTCAGGTATTACTTAAATTTCAGCAAGAAAAGCATGCTGGCCACACGCTTAATTACCGGAGCCGGAATTCCGGTAGGCAACTCCACCACAATGCCCTACATAAAACAATTCAGCATAGGCGGAACAAACAGTATCAGGGCTTTCAGGGCACGCAGCATCGGTCCGGGCTCGTATGTAAATCCCGAACCGACTTCTTTTTTCGACCAGACCGGCGACATAAAACTGGAAACCAATATTGAGTACCGTTTTCCATTAAGCGGGTTTTTCTTCGGGGCTTTATTTGTAGATGCCGGTAATATCTGGTTGGTAGAAGAAGATGCTATTGACAGGCCGGGTGGAGAGTTTAAACCAAACAAAATTCTGAACGAACTTGCCGTCGGAACAGGTTTCGGACTTCGTATTGATGTCGAATTTTTCGTGCTCCGCCTTGACTTGGGTATACCTGTTAGGCGGCCAGGCAAAGACGGCAAAAGCGTAAATGTTTTGGGCGATAACTGGAGCATCAGCGGCGACGATAGCATGGTGCTGAACATCGGTATTGGTTATCCTTTCTAAAAGATTAGCAATCTGCAGCGGCCATTTATTAGTACATCAGCGCCTAAAATCAATTTTTCAGCAGAAATTTAGGTTGAAATAGCCTTAATATTGCCCCTTGCAGCTT
>JAFADQ010000402.1 GCA_023424725.1 Bacteroidota bacterium | reverse complement strand
TTTTGCACGTGCGCGACCATACCGGAAAAAGTCTGCAGGAAACCTTGTTGAGCTCGGTAAAATCAAATCCGAACATTTATCTTATTGAGCGTCAGATAGCCATAGATTTACTGATTTCTGATGATGGTGAAAGTAAAAGTTGCACAGGAGTTTCGGTGCTTGATGTAAAATCCGGAACGATAAAAAATTACCCTGCAGCGGCCGTTTTTTTGGCCACCGGAGGTTTGGGGCAAGTCTATCAGCACACCACCAATTTACCTCTGGCCACCGGCGATGGTGTAGCGATGGCGTACCGCGCCGGGGCAGAAATTTCGGGAATGGAATTTATACAGTTTCACCCTACTGCGCTGTTTAGTCCGGGCTTTAAAGGCACGTTTTTAATTAGCGAAGCCGTGCGGGGAGCAGGGGCCGAGTTGCGTAATTATGCAGGCGAAGATTTTATTAAAAACCTGCATCCGCTTGGTTCTCTGGCGCCGCGCGATGTGGTGGCAAGGGCAATTGCTGCCGAGATGAGCAGTTCTGGAAAGCCTTGTGTATTTCTGGATATTTCCGGAATCCCGCTGGTGCAATTTCAACGGCATTTTCCGTCTATTTTCAAGAATTGCATTGCCCGCGGAGTAGACCTTTCACAAGGTAAAATCCCGGTTGTTCCGGCGGCGCATTATGCCTGCGGAGGAGTAGATACGGATATAAACGGCCGCACTTCTTTACAAGGTTTATATGCGATTGGCGAAGCGGCGAATACAGGGGTGCACGGCGCTAACCGATTGGCCAGCAATTCGCTACTCGAAGCAGTGGTTTTTGGGAAACGGGCAGCTCAAAATACTATTAAATCTATTAGAAAAGTTGCTGAAAATAAACCGGCTCCTTTACAAATTTTACAACCTATGGAGGTCAAAAACCCCTACGCTACAGTGCAATATTTTCAGGATCGAAAGAAAGAACTTCAGCAAAGAATGTGGCAACTGGCCGGAATTGTCCGCAAGCCGCACGAGTTAGCCGATTGTTATAAGTGGCTGCAAAATCTGCAATTAGAACTAGCGAAAAGTAACTTCAGTTTGCTAACCCCTGCCTACCTTGAACTACGCAATTTGGTGCAGGTAAGTTTGCTGATCGTTGAGAGTGCAATAAACAGAAAAGAGAGCTGCGGCGGCCATTTTTTGGTGCACGAGAAGGCAAATTTCCCGTATTGCTAACCGAGCTTCAGGAGAGGTTAAGTGGTAGTAATTTTCTGATTTGTAATGTGTTGGCGTAAAAATACCGGAATGATAAATATCATTGTAACTAAATATGGCCAGCTGTAATTTTACAGTAAATAAGAATGCCTGAACTATGCCACATCAGAGATTTATAGTGCCCGATTGCCATAATTGCGCCGTACGCGACAATTCGCTTTTCTCGTGTTGTAATAGCTCTGAGCTGGATATGGTAAACGCCACCAAAAGCTGCCAGATCTACAAAAAAGGTCAGTTTATTTTTCAGGAAGGCAACCGGCCAAGCGGCCTGCACATTATTTCAGAAGGCAAGGTTAAGGTTTCTAAAATGGGCGGCGACGGCAAAGAGCAAATTATCCGTTTAGCCCGCGCCGGCGATATTGTGGGCTTCCGCTCGCTAATGGCCGAAACAAACTATTCTGCATCAGCAATTGCCTTAGACGATTGCATGATCTGCGTAATGCCCAAGTCCGATTTTCAGCACCTGATAGAGAGCAATCTTCAGGTCTCTAACGGGCTTATGAAGCTGCTTTCTAAAACACTTGGCCAGGCAGAAAACCGCATGTTGCAACTCGCTTACAAACCCGTGCGCGAGCGCCTGGCCGAAGCATTGTTGTTGCTGCAAAGCACCTATAAAAGCGACGAAAAAAAGCCGTTCTCTATCGCTATTTCGCGCGAAGATCTGGCTTCTATTGTTGGTACGGTAAAAGAAACCTGCATCCGGTTATTGGCCGAACTGAAAGACGAGGGCATTATCTGCACCAAAGGCAGCAACATCACCATTCTTGAACCGGAAAGGTTGTACGAGATCAGCCATTTGTACGATTAATTTTTCTGATCCCGGCTTTTTACCATTTTCTTTAAAGCCTGGTGATTTAAGTCATCTTTGCGGGTAAAGCGAAGTCATTTACCCAACAGCGCGGTACTACTAATTTTGAATCGTTAAAAGTCTGGCTTTGCAGAAGGGCCGGGCAATTTTTTGCGAAATTAGAAAGAACTGCCATGCTGGTTAAGAAATTGATAGAAGAGAACGTGCTGGAAGCCACCACACGAGAATTTAAAGCCGGCGATATTTTGTTTTCTGCCGGAGCCGCCCCTGATT
Source organism: Bacteroidota bacterium (assembly GCA_023424725.1). Lineage (GTDB taxonomy): Bacteria > Bacteroidota > Bacteroidia > Cytophagales > Hymenobacteraceae > JAFADQ01. The sequence continues at coordinate 2,194 of JAFADQ010000402.1, read as the reverse complement.
TTGTGTTTTACCTGCTTTCCGGGCAGGCCAAATTATTAAATAACCTAATCGGAAATCAGCTCCAGGTTTTTATTCCGGGCAGTGTAGCAGGCCTCGCCGATTTACTAAACGACGCGCACGAGTTTTCTGCCGTCGCCACCGAACCCACTCAGGCGCTGGTTATAAAGCGCGATAATTTGCTGGATTTAATAGGTAGAAATCCTTCTCTGCGGGTTTATTTTCTGAAATTGCTAAGCAAGGGAGTTATGCGAGCGCGGCCCTTGTTTGAATAGGCAATTAAATGATCCCTTAATTCTTCGCACCGCCACTAACTGTGCATTGTTAAATAGTTAAAAATTAAGCTTGAGCAGCTTTTTTAGGTTTTGTTTTGCGCCTGGTGAATTAAGTTTTTCAAGTGGCCTTACAATGCTTTCTCAAAGATAGTTTTGTTTTCGGTTGGGGCTTTGCGTTAGGGCAGGGTTATGGAACACAAAACTGGTAACTTGCAATACACCTGAACAGAAGCCCAAAGATTTAAGTTTGCCCGTTGTGCCCCCTGAAAGCAAAACCCGTGTTGGCTGTTGTGCTTTTTAAATAATTTGTCTTTATGCTTTTATTGTGTCCTAAAATATAAAAGAAATAGCAAGTAAATTACATAGGTGCATACAAAGGCAATGCCTTCTATCCGGCTAACCTTTTGGTCGCTTTTAAAAACAGGATAACAAGCAATTGCAACTATTGCAGCTAAGGGTAAATCAAACCATAAAATGTTTTTATTAACGTTAATTCCTTTTGGAACAAACAAAATTGTAGTAGCAAGTATTATAAAATATTCGTAATGCTGCCACCTAACAGATTTCCTACCGCAACATCTCTATCGTTTTTGTATGTGGCAACAAGTGTAGTTACTAGTTCTGGCGCTGATGTTCCTATTGCAATTATGGTAAGCCCTATTACTGCATCTGACATTCCCAATTCCTGAGCAATTGAAATAGCTCCTGTTACTAATAATTCAGCACCCCAAATCGTTCCTGAAATTCCTAAAATAAGGTAAATTATATGTAAGGGCCAGACATAGGTTTTGCTGATATCGGTATGGGTTAATTGATATTCTTCATTATATTCTTTTTGGATTGCCTTACTTTGCTCGACAAGTTACTTTATCTACCCTCTTAAGTTGTTAGATTGCCTTATTTTTTTGTTTTGTAGAAACGAAGATTGTCCATTTAAAATAGGTCGTTTCGGAGTCGCTTAATATTGCAGCCAACTTAGTAACAGTCGTTGCATAGTTTTTTCTTCAGGTATTTCTATTACCGCCGGATAAAGTTCAGGTTAGGAGAACAAGCGGGCAGGTAAACCAAATAGATGCCCGGTTCTTTGGCTTTATCTTTACCAATCTGCAATATTTGGTAACGAGCATTGTCTGCCGCCAGGTAAAGAGGCAGTAGGCGTAGTGCCGAGCAGTATTTCCAATAGCTCTGTAATGGTGTGCATATTAATATTGGCCTGGTTATAGCGGCCGATGAACTGCTTTGTGGCTGCATGCAGTGCTCCGGGCCCGTTACGCCGGAAGCGGCCGGAAGAAGAACGGAAAAACACGCGTTAAAACTCCGGACCATGGTCATGAAAGCCCTCAGCACGAAATGTACCTTGCCGGTTTGGAAGAGGTGGCACTCACCGTTATCACTGCGCTCTATGAACGGGATTTAGTGTATGTTCCAGGAATCGTTTCGGCTCTTGTGTATCTGCATTTGCCGGCGCATGGCACGTAGGCAAAACCCGCATGCCTATGCGGTGCATAAAAGTCCATACCCTGTTGAGGCTGCTTAATACCTGTAAGCTGCCAAATGCGCTCTGCCGTCTCGCTTACCGTGCGCGGAGGCTCTTCACGAAAGCTCTTCTCCAGGCAAGGCGTATGCTGCTCTAACCCGCTTATGGGTTGATGATGCTTGAGCGTTCGCAGGTCTTCACGCCCCTTTGGTTTAAAGCCGCCCCTACTGACCTATGGTATTGCAATACACACAAAGCAGCCCGGCTATTTGCAACCGGCTGTAACCAAGCCCTGCATAATAAATCGCGTTCATTCTTTTCTGAACCAAAGGATCAGGATAATAAAATCTTTCATTATTTACTTCTGCCAGGTCGGCTTCGCTGACGGGTAGGGTAATTATAACAAAATAGATTTGCCAAGTCTTCTTGCTTATGTTTTACCCTT
>JAFADQ010000305.1 GCA_023424725.1 Bacteroidota bacterium | reverse complement strand
CAAACAGCAAATTACCGTAAACACGGCGGCGCTAACCGGCAGCGCCGACAAATTGCTGCTGGAGCTGGATGTGAACGGAAAAGCCAAGGCCGGTTTCATCAGCAAAAAAATAGCAGGCAAAGTGTATTTAAAGGCCATTCCGTATTACGATGCCGCCACTTCTTCTATCCGCATAAAAGATGTGGAATTTGATCTGCAAACCAAAGATGTGCTGCTGAAAACGGCGGGCTGGCTTACCAACAACCGCTTTAGGGAAAACATACAGCAGCAGGTTAATTTCCCGGTAAAAGCCCAGCTGGACGATGCCAAAAAGATGCTGCAACAAGCACTTAACAACCAGGCAAAAGCCAATTCTTATTTCAGCCTCGACGGCAAAATTCTGGACATCACGCCCGACAATATTTACCTCACGCCAACCTCTATTAAAGCCGTTGTAAACGCCAAAGGAAACTTAAAAGTAAAGCTGGAAAAATTCTGATGTAACGACTATTAAATTGATGCCCGCAGCTTTTTTACAGAAGGCTGCGGGCATTGCTTTTTAGTGTGGCAGCGAATAAAAATTTAACTTACACGCCAATAAAACGTATTTAACCAGAATTTACACCTCACTTGCAAAGCCCGCCAGGCATGAGAAATTTTAAGCCCAAAGACCTTTGGTTTCTTGTTAAAACTACCGTTACCGATTTTTTAGACGAAGACCCCTTCCGGCTGGCCGGCGCGCTGGCCTACAACGCTATTTTCTCGTTGCCGCCTACTATTTTAATTGTTATTACGGCAGCCGGATTTTTCTGGGGCGAAGAAGCCGTTTCGGGTAAACTTTACGCGCAGCTCGATAATATATTGGGCCAGAAAACAGCCGCCGAAATACAAAACCTGGTGCAAAAGGCAAGCATAAACAAATCGGGCACGGCCGCCATTATTGGTTTGGCCACGCTTTTGTTTGCCGCCACCACGTTTATGGTTACGCTGCAAAAATCGCTTAACACGATGTGGAATGTAATGCCGCGCCCCGAAAACAGCATCCTTAAAACCATAAAAGACCGATTACTGTCGCTTAGTTTGCTGCTGAGCCTGGCATTTTTGCTGCTTATCTCGTTCATGATCAGCGCGGGCATGGCCATTCTAAGCGATTACCTGAAACAGCTAATTCCGGGCGCGGGCCGCATCTTTTTACAAATCGGCGGCATCGCGCTTTCTATTAGCCTTATCGTGGTAATTTTCGCGCTTATTTTTAAATACCTGCCCGATACGGTTATGCGCTGGAAAGACGTTTGGCTGGGCGCTATCGTAACGGCGGCGCTCTTTATCCTGGGTAAATTCGGCATCGGCTTTTACATTGGCACTACCGATATGCACTCGAGCTACGGCGCGGCCGGTTCGCTCATTATCCTGCTCGTCTGGATCTATTATTCGTCGTTGATCTTGTTTTTCGGAGCGGAGCTTACACAGGTTTGGGCCAATAACTTCGGCAGCCACATCAGGCCCAAAAAATCGGCGGTAAAGATGGTACGCCAGGCCGTTACCGAAGAAGAATACATGCGCTCCAAAACAGGCAGGCCACCATCGGAGGGCAAGTTTGAGGAGGGTTGATGGGCAGATTGTAGATGTGCAGGAATACGTAGGGGCGAATTGCATTCGCCCTTTTATTTTGAACACGATTTTTAGGATTTCAGGATGTACAGGAATCCGGATGTTGGTTTTTGGGCTGCAACAGGCAAAAAGATGGGCCTTACAGGGTAACATAAAAGGGCGAATGCAATTCGCCCCTACGTTGCGCTTCCTATGGTTGCGCACAAAATCCTGTAAATCTTAAAAATCTAATAAATCCCAATTCAGACAAATAAGGGCGAACACAACTCGCCCCTACGCCTTCTCTTTCCCCGCCAATTGCCCACAAGCGGCATCGATATCTTTTCCGCGGCTGCGGCGCACGTTCACTATCAGGCCGCGGTTTTCTAAATACTGCCGGAACGCCTCCAGGGTATCTTCTTCGGTGTTTACAAAAGCGGCCTGGCTTATTGGGTTGTATTCTATAATATTAACCTTGCAGGGTATGTGTTTGGTAAACTGGTACAATTCTTCGGCGTCTTGCGGGGTGTCGTTAAAGTTATAGAAAACGATGTACTCGTAGGTTACGCGGGTGCCGGTTTTTTTGTAGAAATATTTAAGCGCGTCAGCAAGAGCTTCTAAAGAGTTGCTCTCGTTAATGGGCATTATTTTGTTGCGCTTCTCGTCGTTGGCGGCATGCAGCGAAAGCGCGAGGTTAAACTTCACTTCGTCGTCGCCCAGCTTTTTTATGGCTTTGGCAATGCCTGCGGTGCTTACGGTAATGCGGCGGGGCGCCATGTTAAGGCCTTCGGGCGAAGTAATGTGCTCTATGCTTTTTAGCACGGCGCTGTAGTTTAGCAGCGGCTCGCCCATACCCATGTATACAATGTTGGTGAGCGGGGTTTGGTAATGCTGCTCGGCCTGGTTTTTTATTAATACCACCTGGTCGTAAATTTCGGCGGCATCGAGGTTACGCTTGCGGTCCATGTAGCCGGTGGCGCAGAATTTACAGCTTAATGAGCAACCAACTTGTGAGCTTACGCAAGCCGTCATTCTATCGTCGGCCGGAATAAGTACGCCTTCTACCAGGTTATTATCGTATAGTTTAAAGCCCGATTTTATGGTTTTATCTGAGCTAACCTGCTTGGTGGCCACCTGCACGGCGTTTATCGCGAAGTGCTCACTCAGCAGCTTACGGGTTGCCAGCGAGAGGTTGTTCATCTCATCGAAAGAGGTGGCGGAGTTTTTCCAGAGCCAGTCGTAAACCTGGCGCGCGCGAAAGCCTTTCTCGCCGTGTTGGGTGAGGAAGGTTTTAATGTCGGCAAGGCTTAATTTCCGGATGTCTTTCTTTGCCAGCGCTTTGGCCGGTTTCTCTGCTACCAATTCCATACTGCAAAATTACAAAATTTATGGCCGCTTAGTTTCAAATTGATGTTTTAATGCATCGGGCATGGGCGCAACTTTTCGGGTTTGGTAATTAAAGCACACCATCCCGGTTTTTGCCAGCGCTATTTCTTTGCCGGTTTGCTGGTTACTTAAGCGGTAAACCAAATCGAACCCATATTTGCTAATATCCATCGCGGCTACTTCTGCAATAATTATATCGCCATAAAAACCTTCGCTTTTGTACACAATGGCAGAGTCGGCCATAATAAGCGACGTTCCGGCCACATCCAGCTCGCTTTTGTAGCCCAAATGCTGCAAAAATTGCATTCTTATTTCGTGTATAATGCCCAGCAAAGCATCGTTGCCCAAGTGCGCGCCATAATTAAGGTCGGTAATGCGCACCGGAATTTGGGTAGAGAAAATAAACGAACCGGGAAGATCTATTTTAATGCGGGGCATGGTGGCTAAAAAAAGACTGGATGCAAATACAAATGCAAAGTTACGAAGCTGCGGGCAGCAAAATGGAGGCCGTTATAAGGCAAAACGTATTTTAAATATCATTTTATGTTATAAAAATTACCGTTTTAACTATTTGCAATACGTTATGCTTGCATACTGTTTTTATGTTTTTTACATTGCGTGAGCATGAACACAAACCTGGAAGGCAGAATAAAATCGCTGGAAATACGAAACACCGCCGACGGCTCGCCTACTTTGTTTGTGCCCGAGCTTAACGAGCATTACCATTCGGTGCATGGCGCGTTGCAGGAATCGAAGCATGTGTTTATAGAAGCCGGGTTAAAACCTGTTCTGCAAAACAGCAGCAAACCGGTGCTGGTTTTTGAAGTTGGTTTTGGTACTGGCTTAAATGCGATCTTAACGTATTCGGAGGCGCTAAAGGCTAACGTTCCGGTTCATTACGATACAATAGAAGCTTTTCCGCTACCGGAAACCCTGGTTGCCGGTTTGCAGATAAAAGAAATAGTTACAGATGAGCAGGCGCGAATATTTACACAAATGCACGCCGCCGGCTGGGACAAAAAAGTGCAATTACACGAGCTGTTTAGTAT
>JAFADQ010000204.1 GCA_023424725.1 Bacteroidota bacterium | reverse complement strand
TTAAAGTCTGGTTTAAGGTAAGGTTGCTGCCCGGAAAAAGCCAAAACACAGGTTTGTTGTTGGTGCTAGCGCTACTGGCTGTAAATACCAGATTACTAGTGGTGTTTTTAAATAAAATGCTGTTTTTGATGTGCTTTTTTAAACAATTGCCTTTGCGTAGCCGTTATTAAAGTGCTATATTCATCTTCTTATATTTTTAAAAGCAACCTTAAAAGTTGCACAATTCTTTGTTCTATGGCCACTTCTGCTTCCACAGATGTTACATTCCAAATTATTCATCCGCAAAACAATCCTACTGATGCCGAGCTCGACGCTGTAGCCGGATTTTTGTACCATCATTTAGGCAAATACGGCGATAAAAAAGAAGATATTCTGAAATGCCTTCACTATGCCATGGGGCGTACCGGCCAGGGCGGTTTTATAGTGCTGGCGCATAACAACGGCCAGATTTCGGGAGCAGTAATAATAAATAACACAGGCATGGACGGCTACATACCTGAGCATATATTAGTGTACATTGCCGTGCACGAAAACATGCGCGGCAGCGGCCTTGGCAAAAAGCTAATGCAACAGGCCATAGATGCTGCACCTGGCAGCATAGCGCTGCACGTAGAGCCCGATAACCCCGCACGCCGCCTGTACGAACGCTTAGGCTTTACTAATAAGTACCTCGAAATGAGGCTGGCCAAATAAACACGAATGCCGTATGGCAAAAAAGCCCCTCCCGGGCTTTATATGTTGAATCAGAAACCACGTAGATGGCATATTTAAACTTATATCAGGATAAATTACAGCATAACTTTAACTTTCTGAAAAAACTTTTCAGCGAGCACAACATGGATTGGGGCGTAGTATCTAAATTGCTTTGCGGCCACCCGGAATATCTGCAAGTGCTTATAGATTTGGGTATTACCGAGATTTACGACTCCAGGGTAAAAAACCTGAAAGCCATAAAAGAGATTGCCCCCGATATACAAACCGTATTTATAAAACCGCCCAGCCTGGGCAAAATAGAAGAGCTGATACGCTACGCCGATGTAAGCATGAATACCGAGTACTCTACGCTTAAATTAATGTCGGATGAGGCGGTAAAACAAAACAAGGTCCATAAGGTGATCATCATGATAGAAACCGGCGATTTGCGCGAAGGCATCATGGGCGACCACCTGATAACTTTTTACGCCAAAGTTTTTGAGCTGCCCAACATAGAGGTTATTGGCCTGGGCACTAACCTTAACTGTTTGCACGGTGTAATGCCATCGCAAGACAAGCTTATACAACTAAGCCTTTACAAGCAAATAATAGAGCTTAAATTTAACCGCAAAATTCCCTGGATCTCGGCCGGCACATCGGTTACCATTCCGTTGCTTATCACCAGCCAGATACCAAGGGGCATAAACCATTTCAGAGTTGGCGAAACACTGTTTTTTGGTGTAAATCTGTTCGAAGAAAAAACACTGGAAGGCATGGAGCCGCACGTGTTCGAGCTGTTTGGCGAGATTATCGAGATCACCAAAAAACCGATGTTGCCGATTGGCGAGCTGAGCACCAACCCCTCGGGCGAGCGCTACGAAGTAGACCCGACGTTATATGGCAGAACTTCTTACCGCGCCATTCTTGATTTTGGATTGCTGGATGTAAATCCGCAGTTTATTAAACCCGTAAACCCCGATCTGGAAGTGGCAGGCGCCAGCTCCGATATGCTTATTGTAGATTTAGGCGATAACCTGAACGGCTATAAAGTAGGCGATTTTCTGTCGTTTCATCTTAAATATATGGGTGCGTTGCAGGTGCTTAATTCGCATTATATAGATAAAAAGGTAGTGCCCAGCAACGTGCCCGAACTTGTGCAGGCATAATAGTAAAAAGTTTTTTTGGCAGAAGATTTACCCTGCAATAGCCATTTTTATGGCCATTGCAGGGTAATTTGTTTTAAGAAGATAATGGTGCTGAAAAAGTACTTTCTCTGTTAGGCTTATTTCCCTTCTGATGCCCATAAAAATGAGCGCCACAGGTTTCTGTTTAGCACAAAAAGAAATAGTTTTTATCTGCTTTCGGTATTTTACGTACTAAAGAAAAAGCCTGTTTTCTATTACAGTAAGGGCCGTAATTTGCAGGTTTTGCATGCATTGCTGAAGAAGAGGGTTTCCCGGAGCTGAAACTTTTCATTTTCGCTATCGGAAACGCGCTTAGTACAAGGCCAATTTTCTAACTGTTGCTTAACAATAAAAACTTAATGGATTTTAACCTCTTTCAGAAATTTGCCACCGCGGGAAACAAAATTCTGTTTCAGTATAATATAGAAAAGAATAGCTTCGGTTTTATAAGTACCGCCATAAAAGATGTGCTGGAATTAGAGGTAGAACAGGTTTATAAACATCCGGAAATTCTATTAAAAAAAGTGCACCCCGACGAGCGGGAAGCAGTAGCAAACCGCTGGAAAGAGTTGCCGGAAACCAGGCATTTTTGCATGACGATACGTGTATCTCATAATAACAGTATAAAATATATACACGTAGATGCGAGGCTGGTTCAGGAAGAAAAGAGCAGCGAAGCCGTGCTTGTAGGAATGGCGGAAAATGTAACCGAAGAAGCGCATTACGAAAATTACCTACTGGAATATGCACGCCGGAAAAACTCTGTGCTGGCAATTGTTGCGCACGACCTTAAAGCGCCGTTGGCCCATATTCAGGGGGCGGCCGGTTTGCTGCGCGATAGCCGGCAAGATGCACCTGCCGATGCCGAAAAACTGTTCTCGATAATAGACAAAGCCAGCCACGATTGCATTAATCTTATTGCCGATGTGTTGCACGACGAGCACGTAAAGTCGCCGGTTATACTGCTTAAGAAAGACAGAATTAACGTGCCGGAAATGGTAGAAAAAATTCTGACATCTTTTAGAGCCGTAAATAAGCAAAACCACCAGTTTAAGGTTTATTGTAACGACCCAAAAATTATAGCCGAGCTGGATGAAATTAAGTTTTCGCAAATAATTAATAACCTGGTAATGAACTCGGTAAAGTTTACACCTGAAGGCGGCCAAATTACAGTGCATATTTCGCGCGAACAAAATGAGCTTCGCATTGTTCATTCAGACTCGGGCATCGGAATTCCTGACGACTTACAGCCGCTTATTTTCGACCGATATAACAAAGCTTCGCGGCCAGGTTTACGAGGCGAGGCGAGCACAGGCGTTGGCCTTTCTATTGTGCGCCAGATAGTAGAGGTGCACGGTGGCAAGATTTGGGTAGAAAGCAAGCCTGGCGCGGGGGCTGCTTTTCATGTTTCGCTTCCGTTATAGGTTAAGGGCATGTTAAATAACTCCCTCTTAAAAAGTAAAATTTAACCGAAACAAAATAAACCAGAATGTACAATCTTAAAATAATTTCGTCTACGGTAAGGCCGGGCCGCAAAGGGCCTATGGTGGCGGCCTGGGTTGCGGGTTGCGCGCGCAGGCATGGCAGTTTTAATGTAGAAGTGCTTGATTTAGGCGAGATAAAATTGCCCTTAATGGACGAAGCCGCGCACCCTGTTTTGCAAAAATACGAGCACGAACACACCAAAAAATGGAGCGCTAAAATTGCCGATGCCGATGCCTTTATTTTTGTAACCGCCGAGTACGATTATAACTATCCGGCGCCTCTGCGAAATGCGCTGGAATACCTGGTGCACGAGTGGGGTTACAAAGCCGCCGGAATTGTAAGTTATGGTGGCGTTTCTGCTGGTACGCGGGCGGCCAATGCCCTTAAAGCAGATCTTTCTACATTTAGAATGGTGCCGCTAATGGAGGCTGTAAATTTCCCGCATTTTACGCAATACATTAACGACCAACACCAGTTTGTAGCTCCCGAAATATCAGAAAAAGCGGCCAACACCATGCTGAACGAACTGGTGCGCTGGACAAAAGGCCTTAAGCTGATTAAAGAAAATAAATTCTGAAAAGTGTAACCTGCAAGCACCAAAAAAGCCGCCGTTTCAGCAGAAATTGGCGGCTTTTTTTGGGTGTTACTTTTTCTTTTATACGGCTTGCGAACCGGGCCTTAATACCTGCTGTAAAAATGCTGTAGTTTAGAAGTTATCTGGCTAAAAATAGGTTGGGTAAAAGCGATAAACAGGTCTTGCGGCGGTGGCGGCGGCACATCTTTTAAACGGGTAAGTTTAAGATCATCGGCGGTTAGTGCCCTTTCGTCGCCGTTAAACGTGGCCCAGCGGGTTTCCCAGGTAAAAGTGCCCGGAAGTTTTTCCTGGGTAAGAATGGTGTTGGTGCGCGCATCTGTAATCCGTAAATCGAGCACGCCCGTGCTGATCACTCTTTTATCGAAAACCCTTAGCTTGGCTTTTACCGTGTTGTATACCGGATGTTTTACGCCCTCTACCGTTACAGAACCAACCTGAACGCTGTCGCGGGTTATTTCGGTTTCAGAATCGCGCAGGTGGGTTTGGCCAATCATAAATTCATCGAAAGACAAACTCAAAATCTGGTCTGGCGCAGTGTTTTTTAGTGCCTGCAGCTCTTGCGGTGTGTAAAAGCGAACAAACTCGTTGCGGTTTCCATCGCGCAGAAATTCCCTCACTTTATTCTCGAAAAACTCGGCGCTAACAGAAAGCGCTCTGCTTTGCACCGGAATATCTTTTACAAGCACTTTTAAAGTAGCATAAAATTTAGCCTCGGCGCGCAGCTGCGGGGTGTTTTTATAGTTTGGGTAATACAGCTCGGCAATAGAAAAATGCTCGTACGCTTCGCGCGCCGATTGCCGTGAATCGTCCCGGTCAAGGGCTTTTTTTCCGCTTTCGTAACGGACTTCGGCGGCTTTAAGGCGGGCCTCGTCGTGCTGGGTTGCAAATTGCTTTGGTATTGTAATTATGCGCAGGCAGGCGGGGCAGGTTTGCAGCTCGGCGGCCAGTCTGTCAAGCTGTTTATAATGATCGGCAATTTCTTCCCACTTATAAATATTGGCGCTTTTTGCCACGTTTGCTATTATGCCCTGGTGCCAGATAACCGATTGGTTATAAGCCTGCCGGAGCGTTGTTTGCGCCTTTTTATTGTTCGGGCTGGAGCGTAGCCTGTTTATTGCCTTTAAGGTGGCTTCGTCGTAATCGCCGCGCAAATACGCCTTTCGGCCAGAGGTGCAGCCGGCCAGCATAAGCACTGTTAAAAAAAGTAAAATAAATCGCATGGAGCAGAATCTGATTACAATGGCAAGTTCATATTTTGTGCCAAAGTTATAGATAGAAATTATGCCGCAAAGAATGAAAATGCCAACGCGAAAATAAATGCAACAGCCAGGCAACAGAAACCATAAAACAGCTTCCGGATTTATGCTGTAACAGCTATTTTTTTGGCCGCTACAGCATAACAGTTTGTGCTGAAGTTTATAATGCGTAAATCAATAGTATCTTAGACCGTGTTTTTTAGCTGCCGCTATCTTCGTTTAGCTTGCTTAGGTTAACCTTGCGCAGGGCTGGAGCCTTTAAATATGTGGCCGCTACAACCAAAAGTGTCATAGTACCGCCAAAAACCACCGAGGTTACGGTGCCCATCAGCCTTGCCATCACACCCGATTCGAAAGCGCCGATTTCGTTGCTGGAGCCTATAAAAATGTGGTTCACAGCCGATACCCGCCCACGCATATTATCGGGCGTTATAAGTTGCAGAATTGTAGATCTTATCACCACACTTATATTATCGAACCCGCCGCTTAGCACCAGCATCAGCAG
>JAFADQ010000167.1 GCA_023424725.1 Bacteroidota bacterium | reverse complement strand
CCTCTGCAATGCTGGCATGAAACTCGTGCGCAGGATTTGCGCTGGCCACAAACAATTGCAAAAAGAAAAAGACAAGAGCAAAAAGTTTTTTCATGATTTCCTTTCTGATGTGGCAAATTCTGGCCGCTGCAGCCTTGTTGCCTATCTAAACAATTTAAACACGTCGTTAAAGATAGCAAAAGCCATGAGGCCAAGCAAGATAACCATGCCCACTTTTTGCGCATTTTCTAAAAATCCGTCGGATGGTTTGCGGCCGGTTATCATTTCGTAAGTTAAAAACAGCACGTGGCCGCCATCCAGCGCAGGAATTGGCAGGGCATTCATAAAGGCCAGCACCATAGAGAGCATGCCCACCATTGTCCAGAACCGCACCCAATCCCACTGCGCGCCAAACATTTGCGCGATACCGATGGGCCCGCTAAGCGAGTTAGAAGCCGATACTTCGCCGGAGAATATCTTGCCAAATCCTTTAATCGTTCCTGTTATTATACTAAAGGCTTTTTCGGTGCCCACAGGTATAGATTCGGCAAGGGAATACTCGCGCTTGGCATCTTTCAACAAAATTTGCGGTTGAAAACCAATGTGGCCATCGCTGTTTACCTGCACGCTTTTGGTTAGCTCTTCGCCGTTGCGGTACACGGTAATGGGCACTTTGTCGTCGCGGTGTTTTTTCAGCTCGGCTTGCAAATCATGGAAAAACGGCACCGGTGTTCCGGCCACCGCCGCAATAGAATCGCCTTCTTTCAGTCCGGCTTTGGCGGCTCCGCTGGCTGGCACAATGCGCCCGATTTTATACGGCTGGCGCGGCTCCACAAATATTTTCTGGTCTTTTTCCAGCATTTTATCCAGGAAGCCTTTCGGCACGGCCAGGTTTACCAGTTGCCCGTTGCGCTCTACAGTAAAAGTAGGTTTGTCGGCGAAGAAAACCTCGGGGTTGTAGATTTCGGTAAATTCGTCTACCTCCTTACCATTTACTTTCACAATCTTATCGCCCGTCCGGAAACCTGCTTCGCGGCCAAGATCGTTCGCTACAATGCCGTATTTTACCTCTTTGGCTGGCAAATACGTTTCGCCGTAAACGTTCGTCAGAACGATGAAAACGATAATTCCGGTGATGATATTCACGATAATTCCGCCCAGCATTACAATTAAGCGTTGCCAGGCCGGCTTTGCGCGAAATTCCCAGGGCTCGGGCTCCTGGCTCAGGGCTTCGGTATCCAGAGACTCGTCTACCATGCCGCTTATTTTCACGAAACCGCCCAAGGGTATCATCCCGATCATGTATTCGGTTTCGCCAATTTGTTTTCCTAAGAGTTTCGGCGGGAATCCGATCGCGAATTTCTCCACCCGCATTCCAAACCATTTAGCGGTAAGCATGTGCCCTGCCTCATGCAATCCCACCATTATTGTAAGCCCCAGAATAAGCTGGGCAGCCATAATTAATCCGTCCATTCAGGCAGAAATCAGTTTTGTAAATAGAATAATCCCAAAGATACTACTATTGCGCGGGAGTTTGCAGATGTGCAAATGATAGATGTGCAAATGTGCAGATGATAGATGGGCAGATTTAAGGGTAAACTGGAATTGAAAGACAATGATCTATACGTACGAAGCGCAACCCTCAAAAATTAAATTGTCATTGCGAGCGATAGCGTGGCAATCTGGTTGAGAGAAGTGTGAACTATGATTTGTTTGATTGAATTATAGACTATGATTACGCTCACCTTTTATACCTTTTCAAATAATCAAGTTACAAATAGTTCAAAACCTTAGCACCAGATTGCTTCGTGCCTCGCAATGACAGCATATTTTAACTGTTTCGCTGCGGCCAAATAAATCCTGAATTTCCTAAAGTCCTGTAAATCCTGGTTCAGACAATCATCTCCTGCGCTCTAATCCTAGTTTCTTTATCCGAAGCTACATAATCATCATAACCCGGCTTCGCGATAAAATCTACCTTACCCATGCAGGCTTCTACAATTTCGGCAATCTGAAGGAATTTGATTTTATCGTTCAAAAAAGCATCAACGGCAACCTCATTAGCGGCATTTAAGATGCAGGGCATGTTGCCGCCCTGGCGCAGCGATTCGAAAGCGAGCGGCAGGTTGCGGAAAGTATCGCCATCTGGTTGCTCGAAGGTAAGCGTTGGGTAATCTAAAAAACTGAACCTTGGAAAATCTGATTTCAGACGGTTTGGGTAGCCCAGCGCGTATTGTATCGGCAGTTTCATGTCGGGCAGGCCGAGCTGCGCTTTTATGGAGCCATCGTTAAACTGCACCAGCGAGTGAATAATGCTTTGCGGATGCACCACTACCTCTATCTGCTCAGGTTTTAGATTAAAAAGCCACTTCGCCTCTATCACCTCCAGGCCTTTGTTCATGAGTGTGGCAGAATCTATGGTGATCTTGGCGCCCATGGCCCAGTTCGGGTGCTTTAGCGCCTGCTGCCGGGTAACGGTGCGCAAAAATTCTGTGTCTTTGCCTCTAAACGGCCCGCCCGACGCGGTAAGAATTATCTTCTCTATCGGGTTATGAAACTCGCCTGCCAAACACTGAAAAATAGCGCTGTGCTCAGAATCTACGGGGTAAATATTTATGCCTTTTTGTTGCGCCAGTTTGGTTATTAATTCGCCGGCTACTACCAGGGTTTCTTTGTTTGCCAGCGCAATGTGCTTTCCGGCTTCTATGGCTTTAATGGTGGGCAGCAAACCGGCGTAGCCCACCATGGCGGTAAGCACAATATGTATCTGCTCCATTTGCACAACAGAGCACAGCGCGTTGGCACCGGCATACACTTTAATATCGAGCGGGTCTAAAGCCTCGTGCACAAGCTCGTATAAATCGTCGCGGCCAATAACTACGGCATTGGGCTTAAACTTGCGGGCCTGCTCTATTAGTAAATGCGCGCTGGAATGGGCGGTTAATACCTCCAGCTCGAACTGATCGGGATGGGCAGCGATTACCTCGAGGGCCTGGGTGCCGATAGAGCCGGTAGAGCCCAGAATGGCGATATGTCGTTTATTCAAAACTGGTTGCTTGTTGGGTGCTGGCAAGGGCAAAAATGGCCCTCGCAGCTATTAAGTTTCCGCGAAATTACTACAGATCAGCGAAATAAGAACTTTATCGCGGTGCTTAAAGACCTCACCCCAACCCCTCTCCACAAGAGAGGGGCTCAAAGGAGCTTCGCACGTTAGCTTAATTAAATAATCAAATCTGCCGCAGGCTCCTTATAAGCCCCTCTCACTTTGGAGAGGGGTTTGGGGTGAGGTTTATTCTGCCGACTTAATCGTTTCTTCTACCGGCGCTGTTTCTTCGGGTGGTTGCCTATCCGGATTGGGCTCGGGCGGAGTGCCTTTGTTAATAATGAAAAGATCGGAATAATTGCCGTACCATTGTATTACGCCCGCTTTGCTTAATCGCTTTAATTGCTCTTTATCGGTAAGATTAACTTTTAAAGCAGAATCGGCTGGGTAACCAGGCTCTATCACTACAGAGGTTATCACCACGCCTTTGCCTTTGGGCATTAGCTCTATGTGCTTATCGGCGGGCGCGACAAATGTGTAGCTGGCAGAATCTATGTTCTCGCGGATAATGATAGAATCGAATTCGGTATCGCCGGTATAGCCTGCATTAAGCGTATCGCTTTCCCAGTAAATTTCGGCTTTAGGGTTATACGTAACCGTAACCCGCCGCGCGTATTCGTTGTTGTTGATGGCCACGTATTTAACCGAATCGCAGGAGCAAAGCACGGCCAGCAATACCGGAATCAGCATTTGAAACCTGTATTTTCTCCTGCTCGATGGATGTTTGGCCTTTCTGTCAGGCAATTGGTTCTGCATCTAATCTTTACTTCTCAGGCCAGTAACTGCATACGGATAATTCCGTCGGCAAGGTCGCGGGTGTTGCTTAATCGCGGCACTTTATTTTGGCCTCCCAGCTTCCCGGCCTGCTTCATGTAATCGCGAAACGCATTGGCCGGCAAACTTCTAACTCTTAAAGGCGCCAGAATATTGCCCTGCTGCAAATCGTCGTAATAAGAATTAAGGGTGCAAAGATAACGGTTCAGGTCGGTTTCGAAGGCCAGAATATCCTGGGGCGGCGTTGCAAACTCTATGAGCCACTCGTGGTAACTGGGTTCTTTGCCGCTGCTTATAAAAGGCGCTACGGTAAACTCGGTTACTTTGGTTTCCGGATGATGCGCCAGGGTTTTCTTTAATGTTTGCTCTACCTCTTCGCCAATTACGTGCTCGCCAAAAGCCGAAATAAAGTGCTTTATACGGCCTGTAACCACCACTTTAT
>JAFADQ010000398.1 GCA_023424725.1 Bacteroidota bacterium | reverse complement strand
CATGCCGCACAACATGGCCGGCCATTACTAATTGCCGGACCCTGCAGCGCCGAATCTGCAGAGCAGGTGCTTGCTACCGCCAGGGCGCTGCTACCAGCACGGCCCGCGTTGTTTAGAGCAGGAGTTTGGAAACCCCGCACCCGGCCCAACAGTTTCGAGGGGTTTGGCAGCGATGCCTTGCGCTGGTTACAGCAAGTAAAGCAACAAACCGGGCTAAAAGTAACCACCGAAGTAGCCAATCCGCAGCAAGCCGAAGAAGCCTTAAATTACGGAATAGATGTGCTCTGGATAGGCGCTCGCACCACCGTAAACCCGTTTTTGGTGCAGGATATTGCCGATGCTTTGCGCGGAACAAATGTGCCGGTTATGGTAAAAAACCCGGTAAACCCCGAGCTGCAGTTATGGATGGGCGCCATAGAGCGGTTGCAGCAAGTGGGCCTGAACGATATAGCTGCCATTCACCGTGGGTTTTCGCGGTACGGAACATCGCTGTACCGCAACCCGCCTACCTGGCAAATCCCTATCGAGCTAAAAAAACAACTTCCGGATTTGCCCTTGTTCTGCGACCCAAGCCACATAGGCGGCCGCCGCGACCTTATTCAGCGCATAAGCCAAAAAGCCCTCGACCTGAATTACGACGGGCTGATGATCGAGACACATCCAGATCCGGATGCCGCCATGAGCGATGCTTCTCAGCAAATTACACCAACAGAACTTGGCCTGATTCTGGAAGAACTGGTACTGCGTGCGCCCTCAACCGAAAACCCAGATTACCTGCTGCGTCAGGAAGAATTCCGCTCGCGCATAGACCGGATAGACCGTGAATTAGTAGAAATTCTGGCCGAGCGAATGGCGGTGGTAGAAAAGTTAGGCGAATTTAAGCGCCAGAATAATGTTACCATTCTGCAGATGGAGCGCTGGAAAGAGATTTTTGAAACCCGCCCTGCATGGGCCAAAAAACTGGGCGTGAGCGCAGAATTTGTGAGTAAATTGTACGAGCAAATTCATTTAGAATCTATCCGGAAACAAGAAGAAGTAATGAACAGGAAAGATAGCCTGTAGAGACAAGGCACTGCCTTGTCTCCATGCATTGTCTCCAAATCTAAACAACCCTGCAATCCCCAAATTTCCTTCCAACATAACCCAAATTTATTATCCTTCCATAACTCCCCAAAAACCCCATTACCCAAAACCTCCGTAAGTAAAAGCTGCAATACTTTCAGCAATACATGCGGCAACTCACTATAACAGTACCTTCCGGAAAATCAGAAATTGTAACAAAAGCGGCAAAAGAGCACAATGCCAAAAATATTGTTCATCTCCAAAATCAGGAGCACGAAGTAATTACGCTTCACCTCAACAACGATATTTTAGGGTCTTTTCTCGGTGCTCTGGAGGAGATTCCAGAAGCAGAAATAAGCTTTTTTCCATCCGGTGTTATCGCGCTCTATCCTCCGGCAAATGAAGTGCCCGAAAGAGTTACCCATGTAACCAACCGCAGCCCTATAGAAGTGTACATGGGCGGGCTGCAAAGTATGGGTACCAAAAAAGGAATGATCGGTTACGCCATTGCGGCCGGCGCCGTTGTCTGGATCGGGCTGTACACCAACACCATGTATTTGCTCACGGCCTCTATGCTGATCGCGCCGTTTGGCGGCCCTGCCATGAATGCGGCTATCGCTACTTCTTCCGGCAACGGCAGTTTGCTGCGGCAGAGCTTGATGCGGTATTTTCTGGCCCTTGCTATTACTATTGCCATCACATTTATTTTAAGTTTAATTTTCCAGCTCAAATTCCCTACGCCATTTATGGCCAGCATCAGCCAAATTTCGCAGGTTACGGCGCTTTTGCCTTTATTTGCCGGCATGGCGGGAGCGCTTAACTTAATACAATCGGAGCGCGCTAGTTTGGTTTCTGGTGCTGCCGTTGGCGTTTTAGTTGCCGCTTCTATGGCGCTACCTGCCGGAATTGCCGGTATGGCGATGGCAATTGGCCGATGGGATATGGTGGTGAGCGGATTGTTTTTGGTACTGTTGCAACTGGCGGGTATTAACTTTTCTGCGGCGCTCGTTTTCCGGTTTTACGGCAAATTAAAAACCACCGGGCCCAGGTTTTTTAAAGGAAAAGAAATGGTTTATGGTGTTAGTATGATCGCATCGGTTTTGCTGGCATCCGGACTTATTTTCTGGCAACTCAGCAACAAGCCAAACCTGGAGCGATCGTCTATAGAAGCGTTGGTGGCAGAAGAAATGAAGCTGGCCCTGAAAGAGAAATTACCTGAAATTAAGGTGATAAATGCAAAGGCAAATTTTACCCGCAGCCAGGTAGAAGGAATGAACCCGCTAATGTGCGAAATCGCATTTATTAAATCTGAGAAATGCTTTGCAACCGCCGATTCTGTTTTAAAAAGGCAAGTGCTGCAAGTGGCAAAAAACGGTATATCACAAGGCAAATACAACATTACGCCACTCTTTGAAGTTACACTTTTAGACAGAGGCGCAGATATTGCCTCCAACCAATAAACCGTACTTTTGTACATGACGTACCCCATTCATACCGGACCAGAAAGTTTGCCTCAACTGCAGGCTTTTTTGGCCAATCCAGCCTTTTCTAAGTTTGTGGTGCTGGCCGATGTAAACACGTCGCTGCATTGCTACAATAAATTAGCAGGCTATTTGCCCGATCATCATTTAATAGAAATAAAGCACGGAGAGGAATTTAAAAACCTGGAAACCTGTGCCCATGTGTGGCGTGAATTAACCAATATAAAAGCCGACCGCTACACCTTATTAATTAACCTTGGCGGCGGAATGGTGTGCGATTTAGGCGGTTTTTGCGCGGCAACCTACAAGCGCGGCATCCGGTTTTTGCAAGTGCCCACATCGCTGCTGGCACAGGTAGATGCTGCGGTTGGCGGCAAAGTTGGGGTAGATTTTGATGGCCTGAAAAACCATATCGGTCTTTTCCAAAACCCTGCGGGCGTATTTATCAATCCCGGCTTTCTGAAATCACTTCCCATAGACGAACTAAAATCGGGCTATGCCGAAATAATAAAACATTGCTTAATTGCAGACGCCTTGCGGTTTGAGAAAGAACGGAAAATTGGTTTGTTTACCGAAAACTGGTCCTCGCTGATAGAGCATTCGGTGAAGATAAAATCGAAAGTGGTAGAGGCCGATCCGCTGGAGGCAGGCTGCCGTAAAGTGCTTAATTTCGGGCATACGGTAGGGCATGCCATAGAGAGTTATTTTCTGAATAAACCTGGCCAAGGTATTAAACATGGGTTTGCCGTAGCCGCCGGAATGGTGTGCGAAAGTTATATTTCTATGCGCCACGGTATGCTATCGGAAGATGAGTTCGATAAAATAACGGTGTTTATTTTTTCCATTTACGAAATGCTGGAATTCGGCGCGAACGAGATTCCGCAGATCAGCAAAAACGCGCTGCACGACAAGAAAAATTCCGGCGAAAAAGTGATGTGTACCTTGCTTAACGGAATTGGAAATGCAGAGTATAACCAAACCGTTCTGGAGTCAGAAATTCAGGAAG
>JAFADQ010000373.1 GCA_023424725.1 Bacteroidota bacterium | reverse complement strand
TCCCGGCATTCATATCAGCACGGCAGAGGCATTTGCCAATATCAAACCAAAACCAGCGCCGCACGATTTAAAAGAAGTTTTAATGCAGCCCGTAAAATATTGGAAAGATACAGTGAAAAATGATTTCGAGGAATCTGTTTTTCCTAACTACCCTGAGCTGCGGAAATTAAAAGAAAAACTCTACGATATGGGTGCTGTTTACGCGGCCATGTCGGGGTCTGGTTCGGCCATTTTTGGCCTCTTCAGCGGGCAAATCGCGGCCAAAGAATTGCTGCCGAAGCAATTTTTAGTTTGGGAGGGCTTTTTGTAGAAATTTCGCTTTGCGCTTCTCCACATATTTATCCAGCACCGGATAGATCAGCACGGCGAATAAAATAATTAACGTGCCGCCATAAAAACCCGCCGACATTTTTTCTTTCTCCCCAAAAATTATAACGGCCAGAATTATACCGTAAACAGGCTCCATATTTACGGTCAGGTTCATGGCGTAAGCAGTTATGCGTTTCATTAAATTTACCGACGCGCTAAAGGCATACACCGTGCATACCAGCACTAAAAGGGCCATATAACCGGCATCCTGCAAAGAAATAGAAAGCTGCAGACCCTGATTTTTAGTGAACCAGAGCGAATAAACCGGAAAGAAAATAAGCACGGTGGCACAGGCGCCCAGCATTTCGTAAAAGGTTATGGTAACCGGAGGATGCCGTTTGGTAAAGCCCGAATTAAAAATAGAAAACACCGCGCCGCACATTGCCGACGCTACGCCCAACGCAAGGCCCAGCGCATGATCGAACTCGAACCGGAAAATAACATACAAACCGGCTACGATTAGTAACCCCAGAATAAGCTCGTGTGGTTTTACGGCGCGCTTACGTATTAACGGCTCCAGCAGGGCTGTCCATAAAGTGCCCGTAGCCATACCCGCCAGGCAAATAGAAACCGACGACACCGTGGCCGAGACAAAAAACAGCACCCAGTGAACGGCAATTATTGCCCCGACAGCGAGTATTTTAAGCACCTCGCCGCGCCCGATCTTAAAACCGATCTTCCTGAAATAAATGAGTGCCGCCAGCGTGGCCGACGCAAACATGGTGCGGTAAAAAACCAGCTCCACATCGGGCAGGGTAATTAACTGACCAAGTATGGCCGTAAACCCCCACAAGAAAACGATAAAGTGGAGGTGGATGTAATCTTTGGGAGTAGCCGGAGCCAAGGTGGAAGAATTGAAGGTTGAAGGTTGAAGAATTGAAGAATTGAAGAGAAAGTGCTGAAGTGCTTAAAACAGTGTTAGGAGAAAGAAGTTTTCAGGAATTGCGGAACAAGTAAAAATTAATCGCTTTTTCAATTCTTCAACCTTCAACCTTTACCTCGGCACATATTTATACAACACCGCGCCTATAAACGAGAAAATTACAGCCGGAACCCATGGCGCGAACCTCGGATCTATATCGCCAACCTGGGCGAAGCTCCGCATCAGAATCACCATAATAATAAACAGAAAGGCCAGCAGGAAACCCAATGCGATCTGGAATCCAACGCCGCCGCGGGCTTTGCGCGAACTTAAAATTACTCCGATAATGGTAAGAATAATAATGGTGAAGGGATAACTAAATCGCTCGTATTTTTCTATCTGGTAAATCTCGATATCGTCGGCGCCGCGCTGCTTTTTCTCGTCTATAAATCGGTTAAGCTCTGGCAAGGTAAATGTTTCGGCGAGGCGGTAGGTAGAGGCAAAATCTTTCGGGTACATGGCCACCACGGTGTCCAGAAAAGCGCCTTTGGTAATGGATTCTTTTTCGCCGTTAAAGGTGTGGATCTGGTAATCTTCGAGGCGCCACTTTTGTTTTTCGGGCTGCCATTCTATTCGGTTTGCGTTTAGCTTGCTTTTCAGGTCGAGGCCCACAATGTGCTCTACCGAAAACTTGTAGCCAATGTTGTTGGTGTTATCGTAGCTCTCCATGTACACATACGTTTCGGGAGCTACTTTTATATGAATGTTTCGGCTATCGTAACTAAACGGGTTTTTAATGTAAGCTACCTCAAAGGCCACGCGGGTTTTGTTGGCGTTAGGAATTACAAAGGCTATGAGGGCAAAAATCAGGGCCGCGATAAGGGAACTGCCAATTAAGTAAGGCACCAGAAAGCGCTTGAAACTGATTCCGCTGCTCAGCATGGCCACTATTTCGGTGTGCGATGCCAGCTTTGCCGTTACAAAAACCGTAGCTATAAACACCGTAATCGGGCTCAGCATATT
Organism: Bacteroidota bacterium; assembly: GCA_023424725.1. Classification (GTDB taxonomy): domain Bacteria; phylum Bacteroidota; class Bacteroidia; order Cytophagales; family Hymenobacteraceae; genus JAFADQ01. Next base: position 1,173 of record JAFADQ010000373.1, on the reverse strand, counting down.
GGCGTAATACGGTATCACGTTCAGGTAATAATCGAACAGGATTTCGCCGATAGAAACGTTGTTCTTTATAAAGTCGTCGTTCTTTTCCGTAAAATCGATCACGCAAATTACAGATACCAGTATCAGCACCGTGAAAACGTAGGTCGTCAGAAACTTCTTTAATATATACCAGTCGAGGATTTTCATTGGGGCAATGAGTGAATGAGTGAATGAGTGGATGAGTGGATTGCTTTGAATTTTATCTTCACCTCATTTTGCAAACACTGGTTCTTTATCAAACAGTTTGTATTCAGTCTGTTATCCAGCCCGAAATCCGGAATTGGCAGACTTTTTTTATTCACTAATTCACTCATTCGCTTATTCACTAATTATAATCTTGTCATCACCTGCTTCACCATCTTCTCTTTCCACTCTCTAAAGGTGCCGGCTATAATTTGCTCGCGGGCTTCTTTTACGAGCCAAAGAAAAAAGGATAAATTTTGGATAGAAGCAATTTGCCCCGCAAGATATTCTTTACTCACCATTAAGTGCCGCAAATAGGCTTTGGTATAAAACGAGCTGGCGTAATGGTTTGGCAAACCCGGATCGATGGGAGAGAAGTCGGTGCGCCATTTTTCGTTGCGGATGTTAATGATGCCCTGTGTGGTGAACAGCATTCCGTTTCGGGCATTTCGGGTTTTCAATACACAATCGAACATATCTACACCCAAGGCTATGCCTTCCAGAATATTTGCCGGAGTGCCTACGCCCATTAAATAGCGCGGTTTGTCTGTAGGCAGAATGTCGCATACCAGCTCGGTAAATTCGTACATCACTTCGGCTGGTTCGCCTACCGATAATCCGCCAATAGCATTCCCGTCGCGGCCCTGCTCAGCTATAAATTCGGCCGATTGTGTTCTTAAATCGCGGAAAGTGCTGCCCTGAACGATAGGAAATAACGTTTGGCTGTAACCATAATGTGGCTCTGTTGTATCGAACCGGTTAATGCAGCGCTTTAGCCAGCGGTGCGTCATATCCATACTGCGGCGCGCGTATTCGTATTCGCAGGGGTAAGGCGTGCACTCATCAAAAGCCATAATAATATCTGCGCCAATGGTGCGCTGAATATCCATTACCTGCTCCGGCGTAAACAAATGTTTAGAGCCATCTATGTGCGAGCGAAACGTTACGCCC